>NZ_JBQSWS010000029.1:0-29718 GCF_052377355.1 Corynebacterium sp. AOP40-4SA-5 | reverse complement strand
CAGCAGTGAAAGAGCAAACTAAACTCTTCCCCGGAGTCACCCCCTTCAAGACTCCGAAGCCCGAGCGCCTGTTGGAGCGCGTCCTCCACATCGCGACCAACCCCGGTGACATCGTCCTCGACGTCTTCGCCGGCTCCGGTACCACCGCGGCGGTCGCCCAGAAGATGGGCCGCCGGTGGGTGACCTGTGAGCTGCAGGAGGACAACTTCACCCAGTTCACCCGCCCCCGCCTGGAGAAAGTCGTCCGCGGCGAGGACCACGGTGGCATCACCACGTCCAAGGGAGAGCGGGTCCCAGCCGCCGGCACAGACCTCCCCGAGGGCATGAGTGCTGAGGACGCCCAGAAGTTCACCTCCCTGCTCAACAAGCTCGTCCGCGACGATGATGACCTGAAAAAGTGCCCCCAGGTCAAGGCGCTGAAGGCACTGTCCAAGACCACGAAGACTCCCGATACCGTCAACTGGCGCGGCGGTGGCGGATTCACCGTCGCACGTCTGTCCCCGGAATGCTTCGACTACGACGAGACGCTCGGGCTCACGTTGCTCACCGACGCAGCAACCGGCGACACCCTGATCAACTCCGTGGCCGCGAACCTTAACTTCCACCACACCCCGGATGACCCGGTGTTCCACGGCATCCGAGGCTGTATGCGCCTGGTTGTCGTCGAGGGGACTCTGCTGACCAGCCGCGTCGATGAACTGCTCGCCGAGCTGGCCGACGGTGAACTGCTCACCATCGCCACCACCGAACCCGACGAGGCGATCCGCAGTCACCTGCGCCAGGTCAAGCGCGGCTGTCGCATGGTCCACATCCCCGACGACATTTTCCACCCCACCACCGCCGCCGGCCTGCTCGCCGACGACACCGTCCAGGAGGCCTGATCTGATGAACCAGTCCCACAACAAGCCTCTCGACCTGGTCCATGACGAAGGTCTCGTCAACGCCGTCGCCACCCAGTTCGACCTGCGTAATCCCAACCGGGCTGCCTTGGATGCCACCGTCGCCCGCATTGCCGGTGGCGAGTTCGACCCGCAGAATCCTCTGGTGCTCAACCTCGCTACCGGCGTGGGAAAGACCTACGTCATGGGTGCGCTGATTGAGTACCTGCGGCAGTGCGGACACTATAACGTCATGGTCGTCACCCCAGGCCTGGTGATCCAGTCCAAGACGGTCGCCAACTTCGCCCGCAACAACCGAAAGTACATCGGCGGCTTCGATGTTCCGCCGCGGGTCTATACCCCTGACAACACCCGAGGGGCCACGAAGAACCGGAGCCAGGAGACCCTGCCGGACAGCTTCACCGGCTCTGACGTGTTCGTCTTCAACGTCCAGAACCTCCTGGCGCCGAAGAAATCCGACCAGGACACCCTCGGCACCACCATGGAGGCCCGGCGGGCGAAGGTCCGCCGGTTCAGCGAGACCGACGGCAACGTCTACGAGTACCTCCAGTCCCTCGACGACCTGGTGATCATCGCCGACGAGTCCCACCTCTACGGCAGCGACGCCAAGGCGTTCAACGCCGCGCTGAAGGAGCTGGACCCGGCGGTCACCATCGGACTGACCGCATCCGCCGAGCCCGGCGACGACATCGTCTTCCGGTACCCGCTGTACCAGGCGATCACCGACCGCTACGTCAAGCGCCCGGTGATCGTGTGCCGGGCCACCGACTACTCCGAATACGCCGACGCCGAAGAACGCCAGCTGCGCGACGGTCTCGCCGTGCTGCGGGCCAAGGCCGCGGAGTACCTGAAGTACACCCGCAACAACCCCACGGTGACTCCGGTCCGCCCGGTGATGCTGGTGACCTGCTCCGACATCGACCACGCCAGCGAGGTCGCCTCCCTTCTCTCAGGACCCGGCTACGTCGGTGATCGCACGCGGGTCCTGCAGGTCGACTCCCAACATGACGACGAGGACACCCGCCGCCGGCTCGACGCCATCGACACCCCGGACTCCACCGTCGAGGCCGTGGTGTCGGTCGGCAAGCTGCGCGAGGGCTGGGACGCCCGCAACGTTGCGGTGATCGTCTCGCTGCGTGCCATGGCCTCTGAGGTGTTGACCCAGCAGACCATGGGCCGCGGCCTGCGACTGCCGTTCAAGGCATACACCGGCGTGGAGACCATCGACCAGCTCGACATCATCGCCCACAAGTCCTACGTGAATTACCTTAAAAGCGAAGACGCACTGAAGGTGTTCGGTATCGAGCAGGGCGCCGCGCCGGCTCCCGCCGGCGACGGAGACCACATGACAGGCGGGACTGTAGAGGTCGAGGTCCCAGTGACCCCGGGTACGAACGAGACCGTCCCCGTGCCGTTTGTCGGCCCGACTGGCGGCACGGGAAGCACTCCTGACGACACTCAGCCGGCCACCGGCGGTGACGTTCCCGGGAAGACCTTGACGGGAACCATTCAGCCGGTCGAGCCCCGGTCTGTCATTGGCATCAACGAACTCGATGATGGCGAGGAGGTGCCAGAGCCGGAGGAAGTTCCGGAACCAGTCACCGTCGAGATCAACGAGAAGTTCTCCGACGCGACATTCCTGTTTCCTTCGTCCACCATGGGAACCCACGTGGACCCCTTCTCCCTGTCGGCGGTCACCGACGACCAGGTGCGAGAGGCCATGGCGAAGGTATCGGTCGAGGGAGTGCAGTTGGACCGGCGGAAAGTGGAGACTAATGACGGGAAGATCCGTCTGGCCCCCACCACACGCGCAACAGGTGGTGCAGATGTCGTAGACGACGACTTCGTCAACCGGGTGCTTGCCCAGGAGGCTGTCGGAACCCGTACGTTCACGCCCACCGAGAGGAACATGAGGATCCTGAACGCGCGGATCCTCATCCCGTTCCTCGGATTGGTCGGTCGTGAGCCGTGGACGGAAAAGGCCCTGGAAAGCGCTCGCAAAGAAATCCAGGTGCTTCTTAAGTCCGCGAAGAAGGATTTCGTGGGAAGCAAT
Source organism: Corynebacterium sp. AOP40-4SA-5 (assembly GCF_052377355.1). Lineage (NCBI taxonomy): Bacteria > Bacillati > Actinomycetota > Actinomycetes > Mycobacteriales > Corynebacteriaceae > Corynebacterium > Corynebacterium sp. AOP40-4SA-5. The sequence continues at coordinate 26,766 of NZ_JBQSWS010000029.1, read as the reverse complement.
ACGAGGCTGGTGCCCGAGATCAGTCCGGTCAAGCTGCCTGTGGTCTCTTCGTTCACGTTGCCGGTCGGAGTGGAGCTCCTCCCCGTCGTGGAGCCTGATGACCTGTTGGGTACGTTTACCAGGCAAGGCCACTACGGCCCGTGGGAGAACAACAGCCTGTTCAACGCTGCTCAGTTCGACTCCCTGAGCGCGGAGTACAAGCTGGCCTACATGCTGAACTTCGATCCCGAGGTCCAGTGGTGGAAGCGGCTGTACCCGGGTGACAAGGCACGTTTCGCCTGGTCCGGCGGCGACCGGTACTACAACCCCGACTTCGTGGTCCGGGACAACGACGGCAACTACTGGATCATCGAGGCGAAGGCAACGTCGAAGATCGACGACACCGAGGTCCAGGAGAAACGTCGGGTCGCCGAAGCTGTGATGCGTGAGATCACCGGTGACGACCGTTTCCCGCAGCAGTGGGGCTATGTCCTGGCTTCGGAGACGGACATCGAGGCTGTGGACTCATGGCAGGGGCTGCTCGGCAGGACGGCCCCGGTCTGGTCGTAGTCCCCGTATCGGACAACGACCCTCACCATCACCGGTGAGGGTCGTTGTTCTGTCTTGTGGTTGCACACGTCGATAACTCGAACAGGCTGTCGAGTTCAGGTCAGTCACGGTCCGCCCGTCGACTAGAATCTGTACCAACAGTATCGACAACGGGTTCGATACGAGAGATCCCAGGGAAAACATTGCACGACTATCTCGTAGCCATCTTCGGCGGCGTGAGCTCCGGCCTCATTGTGGCACTGGTGCTGGCCATCTTCCGGATCATGGACAAACCGCCGTTCGAGGCCACCGCCGGACCAGATAGCACTGTAACCATCATCAACAACCGACTCCGCCCTGCCGTGATCGGCGGAACGTGGATGATGTGTGAGGGATCAGTCGTCTCCGAGCGCAGCCCACGCGGAGGGAATCACGGCATTCTTCTTCGCCCAAGGGTCTCGACGGTTCTGGAGCGCAGCCAGCACCTCGCACCTGGACAGACTTTCGATATGACCATCCGATACATTCCCCTCTGGCGCCACTTAAGCAGGAAGCTCCCCTCCGACCACCTGCACTGGCAGATGGACCCGACAGCTCTAGTTACCAACGGCAACGAAGACCACCAGCGAAAGTGGCACCGCTTCCCCATCATCCTGAAGTCGGCGTGACGGGGGGCAGAAGAATATGACGACGCACACTTACCCCAATAACGAGCGCCCCATCAACTTCTTCAGAGACAGATACATGTTGTGCCATCAGTGTGGACATATTTTCACCGCCAACCTGGAAATACTTGAAGCACTGGAACAAGTAGAGGAATCTTGCCCGGCCTGTGGAATCACTTGCAAGGATGAAGAATCCCCTCGGGTGACCGCAGACCCGTACGATCCAATTCTCGACCCGGAGAATGTCAATCGTTTTACATGGTATCATACCAGTACAATTCCAGACTGGCCACAAGCTAAGTTTGACCCCACATTCGATAAACCGGATTGGTTCATAGAAAACCTAAGGAACACCCTGGGTGGAGAATCGTTTAATCAATTTATTGAAGATGCAAAATCCGTTGCCCTTCATGTAGGCACTTACGAATCAGCGATTCATAATATGCTCAGACGAATTGACGAGCAGGACTCCTTTGGGAAGCCCTTCTATCTCTACCGCGTTACACTTAGAGACGATGCCGTAACCGCAGAGAAGTGTGATGCCGAGTTTAATGGAATTTTCGGCGACGTATAACTATCTGACGCATGCCCCGAAGGGATCGACACAGCACGCTATGTCAATTCCCGCGAGGATCCAGGGAGTATTTCACTCGCCCTCCGACGAAGCGCCATCGCTGCCATTCAGAGAATTGAGGTACCTTTGCCAAAGATAAATTGCACAGTTTGGCACGAATCTGCGATTGTCGCCATTCAGTCGGCAACCTACAAAGAGCCGGTGAGGGAACCAGGAAATCCATTTTGGGATTTAATTCATGCGCGCGATCCAAAAACGCCAGAAGATAAAATGAGAAGTGCCAAAGTTGACGAAGCTCGTAAGATAGGTACGAAACTATCAACTCACGTTCCATGCAATATGCGGAGACATTTCATTTCTGCACTGCGCCTTGAAGGGCGCACCGCGAATGAGTGGGCCCTTTATGCCGCCGGAATACTTGAGCTGATCGGTAACTCCGAGAATGTACTTTCCGTCCTGAACGATCAACAGCTCAGGCCAGTACTTCCCTAAGGGAAAGCGATCCGCATAGAGCCCACTCTGACCAGCGCAGAACTGGACACATACTCTAGCCAACGGCCTGTCATGTCCCTTACCCTCGGCCCATGAGCGCCGCCCCGGACCCGAACCGCATCGCCTTCATCGGCGACCTCCACGGCAAGCCCAACGCCTTCGAGCAGACCCTTGACCTCGCCGTGTCCGTCGGCGCGGCGACAATCATCCAGACCGGTGACTTCGGCTTCCACCGCCCCGCCGACCTCGAACTCCTGCAACTCAGCCTCGACGAACGCGCTCCAGACGTCGACTACCGGATCATCGACGGCAACCACGAGGACTTCACCCTCCTCACTCCCGACGCCACCGCACCCACCGCGCTGACCCGGTCGATCACCTACATGCCCCGCGGACTGCGCACCACCGTCGCCGGGATCAATATGTTGTTCCTCGGTGGGGCTACCTCCACCGACCGACAGTGGCGGACCGAGGGCGTGAACTGGTTCCCCACAGAGCACATCACCGACGCCCAGGTTACCCGCGCCATCACCGCCGCCAGCACCGGTACTGGCCCGGCGGACATCCTCGTCACCCACGAGACCGGATCTGCAGCGTTCACTGCACTGGCCCACAACAGTCCGCACGCCCAGACCAAGGAATCCGACCCGCTCAGCCAGGCCGACCGGGCCCGCATGGACCGCGTTCTCATCGCCGTGCACCCGCGAGTCCATGTGCACGGGCATCACCACACCCGCTTCGCCGCACCCCTGGACGGTGAACTGACCGGAACGCTGGACGTCGCCCTGGCCAAAGAAATTAAAGACGGCTCCGTCGTCGTACTCGACACCCACGGCGGTGGCCCGGACCAGTGGACCTGGTCGGTGCCGGTGAGCCGAACGGTCTTCACCTACAACGACGACCAGACCGAGGTCCTCGACACCCGGTTCACCATCGACATCCTCCCACTGCGCCCGTGGGCACAGGTGGAAACGCCGTGGCCCGAGCCTGCGCTGCCGGACTCCACACCTCGCCAGACCGTGGAGTCGATCACCGCGAACTACATGGCCCTGCAGCGCCAACTCGGGCACAGGTACCCGGAGGGCCACCAGCCTGACTCACAGCGTCCCCACCCCAATCCGATCCGTACGCGGCGGCTCACCCTCATGGTCCGACAGATACTGTCGGACCACCCGTAGTGGGAGGACTTCGCCGACGAATTCGCCGGCTGGCTCATCGACGACGATCTCGATGCCCTCGCCGCGCACCTGCTCGACCCGGATCCCCGCTTCGACGGTTAGCGGGACCTCAGCCCACTGCCTGACATGTGGGGCACCCCGGAGCTTCAACTGTGGGCGGCGCTGGCGGCACGACAGCACGGCCAGTGACCAGGAAACATGGTTTGACCTGCGCAGAAGTTGGCACACGATACTGGACGACACGACCGCACTACCAGTAGCGTCACCACCATGACCACCGAGCCCGAGTTCGACCCCGAGTCCACCGGCCCCCACCACGATGCCGAGGTGGCGCAGTACTTCACCGCACACCCCGACATCTTCACCACCGAGCTCACCGACGACAACACCACCGCCCGCGCCAGGTTGCTGACCGCCGAGGAAGCCGCCGCCATGCTCAACATCCCACTCCCGGCACTGAGCAGGATGCTGGAAGAAGGCCAGCTCCCGTACCTGTCACAGGGACGCCGGATCAGGATCAGGGCCGACAGTGTGCTCGCTTTCCAGGAGACCCTGCACACCCGCCGCGCCGAAGCACTGGATCGTATGCAGGCCCAGAGTCAGGCTGACGGCCTCTACGACATCCTCAACACCACCATGTACAAGGACTGACCGGCGCCCTGGCACCCCCGGTGTCCGAGGAGAGCCTCGACGCCGACTGTGTCACCGCCGGCCGGAGGAAAGCCAGCACAATCCAACCTCACCGAAACGACACTACCGGTGACCTGGAAACATCATCTGACCTGCGCAGAAGTGGACTCACAATACTGGACACCACACCAGTCGACGACCTACTCTTCCCCCATGACCGCCGACCACGTCCCCCACGCCATCGCCTTTATCGGCGACATTCACGGCAAGCCGGCCGCCTTCGAGCACACCCTGGCCACCGCGCTGAACCGCGGTGTGACCTCCATCATCCAGGTCGGTGACTTCTGGATTTACGACGAGCCGAAGGAACCGGCGAAGCTGGAGCGGATCATCACCCGGGTCTGCCGCGGTGCAGGGGTGGACCCAGATCTGGTGAACTACCGCTTCATCGACGGCAACCACGAGAACTTCGACTACCTCACCCCGGACGCCACCGACCCGGTGGTCATCTCAGAGCATGTCACTTACATGCCGCGGGGGACCCGCGCGCGGATCGCGGGGGCGGAGCTCCTGTTCTGCGGTGGGGCGAGCAGCACCGACCGCGAGTACCGCACCGAGGGGCAGTCCTGGTGGCCGGCGGAGAACATCACCGACACCCAACTCGACCGGGCCCTCACCACCGCCGATGCAGGACCGGTGGATGTGCTGGTGACCCACGAGACGATCACGGCCGCCTTCGATGAGCTGTGCGCCCTCGGTGGTCACGCCCGTGACAAGCTCGATGATCCGCCTGGGGAGGCCAACCGCGCGAAGCTGGGCCAGCTCATGGCCGCCGCACGTCCTCGGGCGCTTGTCCACGGCCACCACCACACCCGTCACGCCAGCGTCCATGACGGGGTCCAGGTCGTCTCCCTGGCCCTGGAGACCCGCGTCGGCTCCGTCGCCATCCTCGACACTGACTCGTGGACCTGGTGCGTGGCCTCGGGCAGGCGCGACACCGGTGACGACATGACCCTGTGGAACGGAGCATCAGCATGACTGTTCACCCCGAATATCCCGACCCCTGCCAGATCCCGGCCGATGTCCCCTTCGACCACGTCTGCGAGGTCTGCGGGAAGACCGCGTCGCTGACCTCGGCCCAGGCTTACGATGCCGGCTGGGACTACCCGCCGCAGATGGGCGAGTGGGGTGTGGTCTCCCCGCGTACCTGCCAGCGCTGTGGGATGGACGCCACGGTGTGGTGGGCGCTCACCACTGAGAAGAAGACCGTCGCCGACCTCACGCCGGAGCAACTGGCAACGGTAGCCAGGATCCGCGGCGAGATGCCCGAGTAAGGAGAATCCCCATGACAAACAACCCTGAAACCTCAGACCCCAACACTCCGCCTGCGGTGGAGCGGTACTTCGCCGTACACCCCGACATCTTCGACGTGGAGCTCACCGAGGGCAACACGGTCCCCCGGCGCCCGCGGTAGATGCCGCAGGCTCCGGCAGACGAGCAGCGTGCAGGCCACACCTAGCCGATGTCCATGATCCTGATGATGATGCCGTGCCCCGGCTCACGAGTGTCTTCTTGGCAGGTGTGACCCGGTAGCGTCAAGGAGCAGCAGAGCACATACGTCTAGGGCGTGTCTCCTATATTTGGAGCCATTGGAGGATGGCGTGTAGGACTGTGGCTGACCTGTAGGTGACGGCAAGCTTGTCGTACCTGGTGGCCAGACCACGCCACTGTTTGACGCTGTTGAAGGAGCGTTCCACGACGTTTCGTCCCTTGTATGCCTCTGCGTCAAAGGCGGGTGGACGGCCTCCCTTGGAGCCCTTCTTCTTCCGGGAGGCGATCTCGTTCTTCTTCTGGGGGATCACTGCCTTGACGTGGTGATCTCGAAGGTATTCACGGTTCACGCCCGACGTGTAGCCCCGGTCCGCCATGACCGTGTCGGGTGTGGTGCGGGGCCTGCCGGTGGGCCTGGGGACGTAGATGTCCTTCAAGGTGTCCTGCATCATCGCGCCGTCGTTGAGCTGGCCTCCAGTGACGACCATGGCCAAGGGACGCCCGTTGCCGTCCACGACCTGGTGGATCTTCGTGGTCAACCCCCCGCGCGAGCGTCCAATGCCGTGACCTGCAGGCTCATCCTCGCCCAGCGGAGAATTCTTGTAGTTCGATGAAGCCCCCCGTGTCCTGGTCGGGGCGCGTCGTGTTCGTGGCGTGTTGGTGGGCACGGTTGATCGTGGCGTCAATGCTGACCGTCCAATCCACTTTCCCAGCCGAATCCGCTTGGGCCACCACCTGAGAAAGGACACAATCCCACACGCCCCGCCTCGCGTAGGAGCGGTGACGCTTCCACACCGTCTGCCACGGCCCATACCTCTCACGAGGCAGGTCTCTCCAAGGAATCCCCGTCCTGTAGCGGTAGATGATCCCGTTGACGATCATCCGACTATTCGAGAACGGGCGACCCCGACGCCCACAGTTCGTTGGCAACAGGGGCTCCACACGCTCCCACTGCTCATCCGTCATCGCCTCAAACCGAGACTTCTCATTCACCCCGCCAGTATCTCGCGACCCTCACCTCACATATAGGAGACACGCCCTAGCCAGGTCATCGAAGACGATCAGTGCGGCGGGGAAGAACTCCCGCAACGCCGAACGCAGGCGCAAGACGTGGCGGGTCCGTTCCCAGATCAGGTTCTGGTGCGCGCGGGCCGCGAGCTTCACGCCTTCGGCCAGGGCCGTGTCGCCAGCGATCGGGCGGTGATGGGCCCGGTCCAGGCGGACGAGCTCTGCCAACAGGTGGGCGTCGGCCCGGTCTGACTTGGCGCCCGACATCGAGTGCCTGTCGCGGTAACGCGACGCCATCCTTGGGTTGATCGCGAACACCTCGTAGCCGGCCGCGACCAGCGACGCGACCCAGGCTCCCCGGTCGGTTTCGATCCCGACGACCACCGGCGGCCAGGCGGCTGGATCACCGTCTGGTTCGCCCAGGTGATGGGCGATCAGCTCGTGCAGTTGCGTGATCCCTGCCAGTCCTTCCGGCAGGCGTTTGCGGGCCAGGACCTTGCCGTCCTCGTCGATGATCTCGACGTCGTGGTGGTCCTCGGCCCAGTCGTCCCCGACGAACAACATGGTGTGTCTCCCCGTTCTCGACTATCCGCTCCGACAGCAGCAGTGAGGGAACTCCCAGCGATCTCATGGCCACAGTGCTCACCCAAACCCGCGGGGGCACGACATCCCAGTAGCGGTCACTGTCCCCTCACGATGGGCGGGCACACGGTCTGCCGCCAGGCCTTCCATGGCCAGATGAGAAACGCGAGTGCTGACCCGCCCATCGCTACCGGAACCAAGCCTGACACTCGACCGACAGGCCCGGTAGAACCCATGAGTTGAGGACGTTCTGATCGCGGGTAGCCCGCCCGTTCCGCTCTAGCCTCTGCGGACGAGGATGAACCCGTCCCATCCCTTTACGCCGACAGTTTGGAGCACAGTGGCGGTCAGGTCGGGATTAGCGGCGATGGCATCGACGACAGCACGGACGCCTCGAACCGAGCCATCTTGCGATGCATACCCCTACAGGGTACACCTATTCGAACCACGATCCGGCAGGGTCTATTCCCGGGGCGGGTCGGTCAGCCTCCAAGACATGCGGTGCCTGCGTCGGCGGCGGGGCCGGACGCCGGGCCCGACCGCCCCCGTCGAAGCAGAACGCCCTCCGACCCATCGGGTCGGAGGGCGTACTCGTGCCTGAGCGGTCAGGCCAATGGCTCCAGGGTGCCGAGCACCTCGTTGAAGGCCTCGGTGCTGGACGGGTGGGTCCAGATCCCGTCGCGCAGGTCGGAGACCTTGGCGCCCAGCCGGATGGCCAGGGCGACCATGTTGACCAGCTCCTGGGAGTCGATGGAGAAGATCGTCGCGCCGAGGATCTCTTGGCTGTCGGCGTCGACGAACAGCTTGAACAGGCCGTGGGTCTCGCCGACGATCTTCGGCCGGGGCATGGCGGCGATCTTCGCCACCTCCTTCTTCGCCATCAGGACGTTGCGGCCGGACTTGCGGGCCTGGGTCTCGTCCATGCCCACCATCGACAGCGGCGGGGTGATGAAGGTGGTGTTCGGCACCGCCACGCGGTCGCTGCGGCGGCGCGTGCCCTGGCCCATCACCGCGTCCCACACGATGCGGTTGTCGTCCAGCGAGACGTAGGTGAACTGCGGGCCGCCGTTGACGTCGCCCACCGCGTACACACCGGGGACGCTGGTCTGCAGCTGGTCGTCCACGACGACGAAGCCCCGCTCGTCCACCTCGATGCCGGCGGCCTCCAGGCCCAGCTCGCCGGTGACCGGCACGCGTCCGGCGGCCACCAGCACGGCCTCGGCCGCGAAATCGCCCTTGGTGGTGTGCACCACGGCGTGTGTGCCGTCGTCGTCCAGCGACGTGGGCCGGACGCCCTGCTCGATGGTGACGCCCATGTCGAGCAGGGTCTGCCTCACGGCCTCGGCCACGTCCCGGTCGACGCGGGGAAGGAGCTCCTCGCCGCGGTCGAGGATGGTGACCTTGGAGCCGAAGTGGGTGAACATGCTAGCGAACTCCAGCCCAATGAAGCCGCCGCCCACGATCACCAGCCGTTCGGGCAGCGGGTCGATGTGCTGGATGGTGGTCGAGTCGAACACCCGCGGTGAGTCGAAGCCGGGCAGGTCGACGCGGCGCGAGGTCGCACCGGTGCCGATCACCACGGTCTCGCCGGTGAGCTCCACCTGGCCCTCGGCGGTGTCGACGACGACCGTCCGCGGGCCGGTGAACCGGGCGGTGCCGTCCACCAGGGTGACGCCCGGCTTCTCCAGCATCTGGTGGTTCGCGGCGTTGAGCGTGCCGATCAGCGCGTCGCGGCCGGCGACGGCGGTGCGGAAGAACTCCTGCGGGTCGTCGGAGTCGCGACGCTCCTCGGCCGAGACGACGAGGTCCTTGGTCGGCACGCAGCCGATGTTGATGCAGGTGCCGCCGTACATCTCGGGCGAGCGCTCCACCAGCGCCACGGTCTTGCCGGCGGCCGCGAAGCGCCCCGCCAGGGTCTTGCCTGCCTTGCCCCAGCCGATCACCAGCAGGTCAACGTCCATCATAATTCTCCTTCGCGTAGGCACGCTCTCGCTCGCAACGCTCGCAATCCACGAGGTGCGGGATTTGCCGGTGGGCATCCTTCCAGCGGCGCCGCTGAGATGGAAAGCCAACTGCTGACATCGCTCTGCTGGTCGGAGCCACGGCAGGTTCAACCGGTCGTCGCAACACCGGCTTCTTCCAAGGATCGTAGTTGCTCTTCGAAGACCGAGCAATAGTCAAGACCTGTGGATCGGCGTGTCATGCGGCTTGAGCGTCACCTCCTGATTCGTGGGTGGAGGTCTGCTCGTCGTGGCCGTCTGGTCGTTCGACGAGGATGCCGTTCTTGAACGTTGCGCCGGCGCGGACGAGGGCGACGAGGTGGGGCGCGTTCACGGCGCGCCACCTCGTCTGGGCGGACTCGATGAGCTTGAAGGCCATCGCGATTCCGGCGGCTCGGGAGCCGGGTCCCTTCGTGACGCGCTGGCGCAGCCGGACGGTCGCGAACGTGGACTCGATCGGGTTGGTCGTGCGTAGGTGAACCCAGTGCTCGGCGGGGTAGTTGTAGAACTCCAGGAGGACGTCGAGGTCGTCGGCGATCTTCGCGGCGGCCTTGGGCCACTTGGTGCCGTAGTCAGCGACGAACGCCTCCGCAGCACGCTCGGCGTGGTCGCGGTTCTCGGCGTTCCAGATCTCGGCCAGCGCGGCCTTCGCGCCCGGCTGCGCGGACTTCGGCAAGGCGTTGAGGACGTTGGCGATCTTGTGGAACCAGCACCGCTGCTCGCGGGTCTGGGGCCAGACCTCGCGCAGCGCGGCCCAGAACCCGAGCGCCCCGTCGCCGACCGCGAGGACCGGAGCCCGCATCCCGCGGCGCTTGCAGCTGCGGAGCAGGTCGAGCCAGGACTCGGTGGACTCTCGGTGCCCGTCGTCGAGCGCGACCAGCTCCTTCGTGCCGTCAGCACGGACACCGACGATAACCAGCAGACACACCTTGTCCTGCTCCAGGCGGACCTTGAGGTGGATCCCGTCGACCCAGCAGTAGACGAAGTCGGTGCCGGCCAGGGACCGCTGGTTGAACGCCCTGGCTTCGTCTTGCCAGTCCCTTGGCCAGCCGTGTGATCACCGACGCCGACAGGCCGTGGCTGGTGCCGAGGAACTGCTCCAGTGCGGGGGTGAAGTCGCTGCTGGACAGGCCGTGCAGGTACAGCAGCGGCAGCACCTGCGCAACCCGCGGCGCCTTGACCGGGATCGCGCCCGCCGCGGTGGTCACCTCCCGCGGCTCGTGGAAGCCGTTGCGGACCACCAGGCGACGACCCGCCTCGTCGAGCTCGTCGGTGAACTGCTCGACGTAGGCCGCGACCTCGGCCTGCAACGCCGCCGCCAGCATCTGCCGAGCGCCGTCGCCGACGATCTCATCGAGCAGCGACCCACCGGCTGCATGGTTGGACGCCTCGACGTCTTGGACTACCTTCAACATGAGCGCACCTTCCCGAACCAGCGCGCCAACGCCGGTCCTGATCAGAGTTCTGTGACTACAAGATCTTCCTCGGGAAGGTGCGCTCCGTCGCGCTCACCCGCCGAGGGCCATCCATAGGTTCTGATCATTGCTCGTCGGCGAACAGGGTGTCCAGTCGGTCCTTCTGCTTGTCGTTGAGCAGGTCGGCGCCGGTGGACAGGGTCCGGCGGGCGGCATAGAGCGGGTCGCCCTTGCGGCCGCGGTGCCCACAGATGGCCTGCTGAACTCGCCGTCGGCACTCATCGAGCGCCTCGCCAGCGAGGCGCGTGACGTGGAAGGGATCTAGCACGGTCACCACGTCGGGCAGTTCCTCGACGGCGGCGGTCTTGAACCCGGTGAAGCCGTCCATCGCGACCACCTCCACGCCGTCGCGCCACTCCTGCGGGCGGTCGGCCAGCCAGGTCTTGAACGCCTGCTTGGAGCGTCCTTCGACCATGTCCAGCAGCCGTGCCGGGCCGGTGCCATCTCGCACTGGGGTGAGGTCGATGATCACGGTGACGTACCTGTCGCCGCGACGGGTGTGCCTCCACACGTGCTCATCGACCCCGACGACCTTCACCCCCTCGAAGCGGTGCTCCTCGTCGATCAGCACCCGCTTGCCCTCGGCCATAACGGCGTCGTTGGCGGTGTCCCAGGCCACCCCGAGCCCCTCGGCGACCCGAGCCACGGTCAGGTGCTGGACCACGATCCCTTCCAGCGCCCACCGCAGAGCGCGCCGAGACAACTTGGCCCGGGGCTCGGCCGCGGCGGTGGTGTCCTGGCGCCACACATACCCGCAGCCGCTGCAGCGGTAACGGCGCACGACGACCTCCAGCGTCGTGGGCCGCCAGCCCAGTGGTTCGTGGGCAAGCCGTCGGACCACGGTGTCACGTGGTCTCCCTTCGCAGCCGCAGCGCCGGCACCACTGGTCGGGCTCGACCACCTGGCAGGCCAATACGGCACGATCCGGCTCGAGTCGCTGCCCGGTGACAACGAGGCCGAGTTCGTCGAGGCGGCAGAAGGCAGTCAGGTCGGGGCTGGCGAACGCATCAGCGCGCCCGCCGACGGTAGCGTCGTGCACGTCGAGGTCTTTCGGGCTGAGTGTGTAGGAGCTCTCATCCTCGGGAGACCTCGACCTCTATCCGGCCACCGACGCGCCGGCCCGCCGCGCGACGTGCGCTACACCCTCATCTGGGAAGAGCCCCCATACCTCTCACGAGGCAGGTCTCTCCAAGGAATCCCCGTCCTGTAGCGGTAGATGATCCCGTTGACGATCATCCGACTATTCGAGAACGGGCGACCCCGACGCCCACAGTTCGTTGGCAACAGGGGCTCCACACGCTCCCACTGCTCATCCGTCATCGCCTCAAACCGAGACTTCTCATTCACCCCGCCAGTATCTCGCGACCCTCACCTCACATATAGGAGACACGCCCTAGTACAAGCCGGGAAAGGAGAGTTGGCCCGATGAGCACAATGCCTCCCAGTCCTCGTGCGACCACTGGTCAGGGTGAACCGATCTCCCCACGCACGTTCCGACAGGTCCATGCCCACAAGCTGATCTTCGCCCGTATCCGCCGCGAGGGAATCGACATCACTGAGGATGCCGACCTCGTGAACTCGGTGTGGTGGTCTCACGGGCAATGCCACGGTTTCGGCTGGGACGACGCTGCAGACACATTGGTCCAGCTGATCCAAGCTGGCGACCTCGACACACTCGAAACAATGCTGACCAGCATGGACCAGTCGTCCTACCAGGTGTTGACCCTCAGCCCGTTCATCACCCACTACGGCACCCCGGAGATCACTGCCCAGACCCGCCGGGCCACGCGCGACAAGGTCCAGTACGGCTGATCTCCGGTCAGCGCAGTTCGTGCACCACTCGTGGCGAAGGTTGTGGGGATGGAGTCGCTGTGCGCCGTCATACTGCGGATTCCTGACCATGCCCGTGAGATTTGGGAGGTCACTTTCGCCGAGATCGCAGGGAACCCGAGGTTGTGGGAATTGCGGAGGTAGGTCAGGAGGTCATGAGAATGAACACGCTAAACTGCTCAGGTTCCCGCCCTGCGAAGTTCAGCTGAGGAGGCATAGCGCGTGAACCCTTCCCCTGACAGTGCTGATGAACCTGAGTTTGTTACCGCAGAGCAGGTGAGTCGAACTGAGGGCCCCATCGCCGAGTGGGTTTCCTCCCTGTCCCCCGCTGTACCTGCAGTGATCATGGCAGGATCTGCCGTGCCCGCGCTCCGTGCATACGACGACACCATCAACTGGCCCTGGCTCATTCTCATGGTGTGCATGATCACAGGCGGGGGGATCCTCATGTGGATGCACGGACGACGTGACACTGAGACGCAACGAGCAGCCGATGAACAAAACGAACAGACTCTCCGGGACAGCTTGGCGGAGAAGGACCGCGAGAAAGAGAAAGAGCGTCAGAGCTACGAAGCCCTGGTCGACGAGATGACGACGGGTGTCTTCAACCTTGTCCTGGGGTTGGAGGAGACTACCCCCAAGGGGCGCCTGGCTGAGATGCGCATCGTGCGGAAGGCCGTCCTGGGGCAGGTCCGTACCCGTCTGGGACCGGACGCTACCGGCGTGCGAGCGAACCTGTTCGCCGTAGAATCCGTGGACCCGCCGGTTCTCGGGGTCGACCGGTGGGGGTACGACGGGGGCAACGGACTGCGCTCCACACGGAAGTTCCGGCCTGGAGACACCACCTTCGACCGTGCAATCGAGGGCGAGGCGCACTACGTCCCCGATGTCGCGGAACTCCCCAAGAACGAAAAACCCGGGAGGGGGTACAAGTCGTTTTCGACCTACCCTGTGGCCAGCGATGACCGGCTGTTCGGCATCCTCACCATCGACGCTCCGGGGGCCGAGGACATCACGCCGTTCGATGTGAAGCTGCTCGGGTTCTTCGCGGGCGTCATCGCGCTCTCATTTTCCTCTCAGCAAGATTGTCCGTATGTTCCGATGGGCAATCTGTCCGTCCCGTGCGATACTGGAACGGAAGGAGAGGAGGTTGGTTCCCATGACTGACCGCAAGAAGCCAGGCAATGCGCTGTACATCGAGCGCATCCGTCTGCTGCGATCTGACCCCGACCGTTACTTCCGGGAGTACCCCAAGCCCGAGTTCGGGTTCCGGCAGGAGCACAAGCACACACCGGAGCCGGACACCACGCCCGAGAAGTAGACCTTCTGCACGAGAAACCGCCCCCACCACTTAAAACTCAGTGTTGGGGGCGGTTTCGCTTCGTTACAGTGCCGCAACGACGACCCAGTCCAGCACGGCGACGGCCATCACTGCTACCGTCTGAGCTCAGACCGGATGGCTCCGGCAGCCGACGGCACCCATAGCGACACCGATCATCCTGGCCGAGGCGCTCAGTGCTTGCGCCCCTATGGTGACCACGAGAACGACCGCCTTACTTTTCGTGGACGGCCAGGCGGGTTCTGCGCCTCAGCCAACCAGACGCCTGCACCGCTCCCGCCCAGTCAGGAAGGCCCTCTCACTTCACGGGCATCCCGTCCTTGCGGTACTTCGGCGCAGGCCCCGTCAGCCAGGTCACTGCGCGTTTCAGACTGCCCCAGCAGGGCTGACCAGCCACGTGCTTAGCGTAGGCGGCCTTGTCTTCCGTCCAGTGCTTGTCGAAGCCCGGATCGGGCTCGGGAAGTTCGTCGGCGGGAATCCAGCACAGTTCAACTTCCCCGCCGAACTTTGTCACCCCCAGGAAGAAGTTCGTCCCCAACCGCAAGTCTGCATGTTCATGCATCGCGACGATGGGCACCTTGTGAGTCACGGTGTTGCGAACCACCCGAAGCGCGGACACCAGATCCGACACGTCAGACTCTGTGCCATCGCCGGAAAGTTCCTTGCCAGGGTAGGCGAGCTGCTCTGCCAGTAGACGCACCCACCACAGGGTCTCCACCGCTGCAATCCTCCCGGGAGCATCATCGCCATCTTCCCTCGGCGTTCGGGCCTGGAGGAGTCGCTCCAGAGCAGTCTCTGCTCCAATGCTAGCGAGGCGTATGTCATCGGATGTGGGCGCGGGCACAGCTTCCTCCAGATCTCAGTATGTCCGTCGCCGAGGGTACGGGAGTTCGCGACCATCACCGCCCGGACATCCTCTGGAGCTCAGATGCTCCCAAGTAGGATGGGGAGTTGTCGACCAGTTCCCGCAATCGTGACACTTTCACTGCGCTGTCATCCCGAACAACGCAAAACCGGAGATCAGGAACCCTTTCGAGTTCGTGATCTCCGGTCCGTTCGGTTCGTGAACCGCTCACGGTGGGCGAAGGGGGACTTGAACCCCCACGTCCCTAAGGACACTGGCACCTGAAGCCAGCGCGTCTGCCATTCCGCCACTCGCCCGTGGCATCGATATCTAGCATCGACGTGGGTTGCGTCTGCAACGGAGAGTAACACTAGCATCGCCACCCCCTCCACACAAAGGCGCAGGACAAAGCACATTTCCTCGTCCGCCCCATGGCCCCTTCAACACCAAACTCCACGGCCCGGCAGCCCCACACGCCGTTGGCACACCCACTTCACAGCCACAGTCCGTATAGTGGGCCGACAACGTGTGCCGTCCTCCTGTCGGCACCCCGGCAGCCGGCGACCCCGCCAAACACATACCGGCCCGCGGGACGAGAGAACGAAAGGTGAGGCGTAACCACCATGGACCTCTTCAGTCGCTTCCGTAAGCTCGACAGCTCCCTGCAGCGCGGGCTGGACAACGGCTTCGCACGCGTCTTCGGCGGCGAGGTCGTCCCCGCCGAGATCGACGAACTCCTCAAGCAGGAGGTCGAGGACACCCTCATGGAGGACCAGACCGGAACGGTCTTCGCCCCCTCCTCCTACCGCGTCCACGTCTCCGAGCACGACCACGCCGCCCTGCTCGAGGCCCGGCCCGACCTCGCCAACGAGCTCCGCGGCCGGCTCCAACGCTTCATCCGCAACGAAGGATGGGACAGCCGTCACCCGGTCGCCGTGGAGATCATCAAGGACGGCGGTCTCCACACCGGCCAGCTCAAGGCACGGTCCTCCTTCGAGAAGACCGAGCAGCCCGAACCACACTGGCCGCGCAGCGAGCCGGACTCCGGCCGCAGCTCCGTCGCCCACCCCTACGACGCCGACGACTCCCCCTCCGCCCCGGAAGCGCCTGCCGCCCACGCCGCCGACCCCAACCCGCTCGTCGGGCTGGCCCGTCCCTCGGAGTCACCCCAGGCCGCGCAGGCCCGCCAGGCCGACGAGCAGGCACAGCAATCGGCGGAGGAACAGCCACTCGGCGAACCCCTGCAGAGCTACCCCGGCACCGAGGTCATCTCCCACAATGCCCAGGCCCCGGCGAACAACGCCGACGAGGCCACCGGGGCGGCCAACGCCGCAGAGGGCGAGCAGGCACCGCAGACCACCGTCACCCTGTTCCTGCAGGACGGCTCCGCGCGGAACTTCCTGCTCCAGCACGGGACGAACGTGATCGGACGTGGCAACGCCGTGGACTTCCGCCTACCGGACACCGGCGTATCCCGTCAGCACGCGGAGATCACCTGGGATGGTTACGACGCCGTCCTGACCGACCTGAAGTCCACCAACGGCACCACCGTCAACGAGATCCCCGTGGACAGCTGGCTGCTCGCCGACGGTGACGTGATCACCATCGGGCACAGTGAGATCGACGTTCGGTTCAGTTGACGGGGTCTCCGGAAGGTAGATTCAGCCGGTAGGATCAATCGTTGACCGACCGGTCAACCCACCGGCACGAAGGAGATGACCCGAATGCAGACGACTCTGGTGCTGCTCGCCAAGATCGCCCTGCTCGTCGTGCTGTGGCTGTTCATCTGGGTGGCCGTCCGCACCATGCGCAAGGACGTGAACACCATGGCAGCCACGGCAGGCGCCGCACCTGCCGCTGGCCCGTCCACCGGCGCACCCCCCGGTGCGGCACCGGCGCACAAGGCGTCCGGTGGACGCGGTTTCCGACGTGCCACCCCCCCGGGATCGTTGACGGTCACCTCCGGGCCACTGAACGGGACGACCCTGAACCTGCAGGGCTACCAGGACGTGACCCTGGGCCGCTCGGGGTCCTGCACCCTCGTCCTGGAGGACGACTTCGCCTCCGGGACCCACGCACGGCTGTTCCACCAGGGCGGCACCTGGCTGCTCGAGGACCTGGACTCACGTAACGGCTCCTTCCTCAACGGCCAGCGCATCGACCAGCCCGAGCAGCTCTCCGCAGGTCAGGAGATCCGTATCGGCCAGACCACGGTGAGGTTGGAAGCATGACAGAGACGACCGCCACGCCCCTCGCCCTGAACTACGCGGCCCTGTCGGACCGCGGCCTGGTGCGCACGAACAACGAGGACTCCGCCGTCGCGTCCCCCCACCTGCTGGCGCTCGCCGACGGGATGGGTGGCCACGCCGCCGGCGAGGTCGCCTCCGAGCTGATGATCACCTCGCTCTACGTCCTCGAGAACACGCTCTCCCAGGGCGTGGAGCCGTCCGGGGACCGTCTGCTGACGATGCTCGCCGAGGCCATGGACGACGGCAACCGGGCCATCGCCGCCCACGTGGACGACAACCCCACCCAGGAGGGCATGGGCTGCACGTTGACCACCATGGTCTTCGACGGCGCCTCACTGGGCGTCTGCCACGTCGGCGACTCCCGCGGCTACCTGCTGCGCGACGGCACCCTGACGCAGATCACCAAGGACGACACCTTCGTGCAGTCCCTCGTCGACGAGGGGAAGCTCGCACCGGAGGACGTCAGCAGCCACCCGCAGCGCTCGCTGATCCTCAAAGCGTTGACCGGCCGACCGGTCGAACCCACCCTGACCCTGCGCGACGCGCAGCCGGGTGACCGCTACCTGCTGTGCTCCGACGGCCTCTCCGACCCGGTCAGCTTCGACACCATCCGCGACGTGCTGGCCACCGGTACCCCGGAGGAGTCCGGCTCGCAGTTGATCAACCTGGCACTGCGCGGCGGCGGGCCCGACAACGTCACCGTCGTCGTCGCCGACGTCGTGGACCCCGCCGGCCTCCCCGAGGGCTCCGTGCTGCCCACCGCCCCCGCCCTGGCCGGCGCGGTGAACACCAACGCCCCCGAACTCCCCCGGCCGAACACCTCCGCCGGACGCGCCTCGGCCGTCAACGTGGTGCAGCGTCCCCGCTCCACCCAGACCGACTCCGGCTCCGCCACGGCGGAGCCGGAGACCGAGGAGCCTGAACAACGCAAGGAGCGTGGCAAGGGACTGTTCATCACCCTCGCCGCGCTGCTCGTACTCGTCGTCGCTGCCGGAGCAACGGTATGGTATGTCCGCGACTCCCTGAGCCAGTCGTACTTCATCGCCGTCGCAGAAAACGGCGCCGCCGCCACGACGACGTCCACCACGACACCGCTGACGGTCCCCGCCCCGGCGTCCGCCTCCGCGTCCGAGTTAGCATCGGCGCCTGCGTCGGCGGCACCCACCGAGCAGCCCACCGCCCCTGCCGAGACCGGCCCGCCGATCCAGATCTACCAGGGCGCCCCGGGAAACATCCTGGGCATCTCCACCCAGTCGGTCTACCAGGAGGTCTGCCTCTCGGACGACGCCGAGGTGCGTCTGCTGCCCGCCGGCAGCGACGACGACTGCCACCGGTTCTCCACCTCCGACCTCACCCCGGCGGCCCGCGGCACCCTCGACAACCTGCCCCGCGACTCCTACGAGGAGATCCAGGGCCAGATCCGCCGGCTCGCCGAGCAGACCCTGCCGGTCTGCGTGACCCGCGACAACGCGGCGGACGCCCGCAGCGGCGAGCCGTCCGATCTCACGACCCCCGGCGTCTCCTGCAGGGAGGTGGACTGACATGTTCCGTGAGGCCCACGCCCGCGGCCTGGAGCTCGCCCTGCTGGTGTTCTCCGCCGTCATCCTCGGCATCGCGCTGATCGCCCTGCAGCTCTCCCAGGGAAACGACCTGGACTCCGAGGTCGGTATCCTTGTCGGCGGTTACATCCTCGTCTTCGGCTTCGCCCACCTGGTGCTCTGTCTGAAGGCGCCCCACGCCGACCAGATCATGCTGCCGGTCGCCGCGATGCTCAACGCCATCGGCCTGGTGATGATCTACCGGATCGACCTCGCCGCAGAGACCACCCGGTCCAACTCCCAGGTGATGTGGACCGTGATCGCCCTGGTGATCTTCGCCGGGGTCATCTGGTTCCTGAAGTCCCACAACAGCCTGCAGAACTACGCCTTCCTCCTCGGGCTCGGCGGCCTGATCCTGTCGGCCCTGCCGATCGTCTGGGCCCGCGTCTTCCCCTCGGAGCTCACGGCGGACGCCCAGGTCTGGATCAGCATCGGGCCGATCTCCATCCAGCCCGGCGAGTTCGCGAAGATCATGCTGCTCATCTTCTTCGCCGCCCTGTTGGTCAACAAGCGTGCCCTGTTCTCCGTGGCCGGCTACCGGTTCCTCGGCATGCAGTTCCCCCGCCTCCGTGACCTCGGCCCGATCCTGCTGGTCTGGGGCCTGGCCATCCTCATCTCGATCTTCCAGAACGACTTCGGCCCCGCCCTGCTGCTCTTCGGCACCGTGCTCGGCATGCTGTACATGGCCACCGGCCGTGCCTCCTGGCTGGTCCTCGGCCTGGGTCTGGCGGTCGTCGGCGCCTGGGGTGTATTCCAGATCTCCGACAAGATCCAGGACCGCTTCACCAACTTCCTCGACCCGCTGGCCACCTACGACGAGGGCACCGGCTACCAGCTGTCCCAGGCACTGTTCGGCATGTCCTTCGGCGGGTTGACCGGCACGGGTCTCGGCGAGGGCTACCCGCAGGTCGTCCCGGTCTCCTACGCCGACTTCATCATGTCCTCCATCGGTGAGGAACTCGGCTTCGTGGGTCTGGCGGCCGTGCTCATGCTCTTCGCCGTCTTCGTCACCCGCGGGTTCATCATCGCCCTGCGCACCCCGGACGCCTTCGGCAAGCTCGTTGCCGCCGGACTGTCCCTGACGATCGCCATCCAGGTGTTCGTGGTCACCGGCGGCATCTCCAAGCTCCTGCCGATGACCGGCCTGACCACCCCGTTCATGTCCCACGGCGGATCCAGCCTGCTGGCGAACTACGTCCTGCTGGCGATCCTGCTGAAGATCTCGCACGACGTGAACACCCGCAGGGCCGCGGGGCCACCACAGGATCCGGCATCTCCGCAGGCAGACCCACAGACGTCACTCAACCCGGTGGTCAACAGCCAGTACCCCGATCAGTCCCATGCAGACCAGACACCCAAGGAGGCCCGCTCGTGAACAGGTCCATCCGTAACGTCTCGGTCTTCACCTTCGTCCTGGTCATCATCCTGCTGGTGAACCTGACCTGGATCCAGGGTTTCCAGACGTCCCGCTACGCCGAGAACTCCCTGAACGCACGCCAGTACTACGAGATGAAGTCCATCCCGCGCGGCCAGATCTCCGCCGGCGGTCAGATCCTCGCCCAGTCCGAGGCCGACGAGAACGACTTCTACTTCCGTGACTACCCGACGGCCCCGGCGTCCTACGGGGCGGTACTGGGGTACCTCTCCGACCGCTACGGCGCCTCCGGCATCGAGGCGTCGCAGAATTCCATCCTGGACGGCACGGACGACTCGCTCTTCGCCACCCGCGCCTGGGACACCCTCACCGGCAAGGAGCGCCGCGGCGCCAACGTGGAACTCACCCTGCAGCCCAACGTGCAGCAGGTCGCCTACGACGAGCTCTCCTCGCGCGGCTACTCGGGCTCCGTCGTGGCCCTGCGCCCGTCCACCGGTGAGGTCCTCGCCATGGCGTCGACGCCCAGCTTCGACCCCTCCGTGGTCGGCAGCTCCGACGCCGCCACCGCGGACGCGGCCTTCGAGGAGCTCCAGGCGAGCCCGGACGCGCCCCTGCTGAACCGCTCCACCCAGCAGACCCAGCCGCCCGGCTCAACCTTCAAGCTGATCACCACCGCCGCGGCGCTGGCCGAGGGCGACACCGCCGACACGATGGTCACCGGCGAGTCCGAAATCACCCTGCCGGACACCACGACCACGCTGGAGAACTACGACGGGACGTCCTGCGGGGCCTCCCAGGTGCCGCTGCGCACCGCCTTCGAGAAGTCCTGCAACACCTCCTTCGTGGACCTGGTGAACCGCCACGGCGAGGAGTCCTTCCGCGCCACCGCCGACGCCTTCGGCATCGGTGCCGAAGACGACGAGGACTTCGGCCTGCCCATCCAGAACTCCACCATCGGTGACATCCCCGACTCCGCCGCGCTGAGCCAGTCCGCCATCGGCCAGCGTGACGTGGCCCTGACGCCGCTGCAGAACGCGGTCATTGCCGCGTCCATCGCCAACGACGGGGTACGGATGAAGCCGCACATCGTCAAGCAGGTCACCGGACAGGACCTCAACGTGATCCAGGAGACTCGTCCCGAGGAGGCCGGCCGTGCCATCGACTCCGACGTCGCCTCACAGCTCACCGAGCTGATGGAGGGCGCCGAGCAGTACGCCGGCGGCCAGTCCAACATCGCCTCGAAGACCGGTACCGCCGAGCACGGCGAGGACTCGCGCAACTCCAACCCGCACGCCTGGTACGTCGCCTTCGACCCGGACGAGGACGCCGACATCGCCGTCGCCGTCCTCGTCGAGAACGGCGGCGACGCCGGCCAGGCCGCCACCGGCGGCTCCGTCGCCGCACCCATCGGTCGCGCCGTGATCAACGCGGCGCTGCAGGAAGCACAGTAGCGAGGTGAATGGCGTGACCGGACCCAACGACCCGAGCAACCCCACCAACACAGGCGATCCCGACGGCACCCGTGTGTTCAGCACCCCGGAGGAGCACTCCGGGCCCGTGGACCCGGAGCAGATGACGCCCCGGGACCGCGCGGCGGCGGACCGCCTGCAGCGCGTCCTCGACACCCACTACGACTCCGCGGCCGGACGCCGGTTCGAGGTGTCCCGCATCGTCGGACGCGGCGGCATGTCCACCGTCTGGCTCGCCTACGACACCGTCGGCGAACGGGACGTGGCCGTCAAGGTGCTCAAGCCCGAGCTCACCGACGACGCGGAATTCCGCGACCGTTTCCGTCAAGAGGCCGAGGCCGCCGAGACGATCACCTCCGAGAACGTGGTCCGCACCTTCGACTACGGCGAGCAGACCGACGTCGACGGCAACGGCATCTCCTACTGCTTCATCGTGATGGAGTATGTGCAGGGCGAGTCCCTGGCGGACATCCTGTCGCGTCAGCGCACCCTGCCGGAGGTGATGGTCCTCGACCTCATCGCCCAGGCGGCCGTCGGGCTGCAGGAGATCCACGAGCGCCAGCTCATCCACCGCGACATCAAGCCCGGCAACCTCATGGTCACCGCCGACGGCGTGGTCAAGATCACCGACTTCGGCATCGCCAAGGCCGCGTCCGCCGTGCCGCTGACCCGTACCGGCATGGTCGTGGGCACCGCCCAGTACGTGTCCCCGGAGCAGGCCCAAGGCCTGACCATCCGGCCGTCGAGCGACGTCTACTCGCTCGGCGTGGTCGGCTACGAGGTACTCGCCGGCGAGCGGCCCTTCTCCGGCGACTCCACGGTGTCCGTGGCGCTCAAGCACATCAACGAGACCGCACCGGAGTTGCCGGACACGGTCAGCGCCCCGATGCGGCGTCTCATCGCGATCTGCCTGCGCAAGGACCCGGAGAGCCGTTACCGCGACGGTGCCGCGCTCGCCGCGGCCACAGTGCCCGTGCGCGACGGCCAGATGCCGCCGGACCCCGCCGCTGGCATGCCCACCGGCGCCGCCGCGGCCGTTGCACCGGCCACCGTCGTCGCCGACCGGGTGCCCACCGGCCAGAGCCGGTTGAGCGAGGTCACCGACGAGGCGAACATGGGCCCCGCACCGCGCACGCGCACCAGACGCGGCTGGATCTGGGCGCTGGTCATCGGCCTGGTGGCCACCCTCGGCGTCCTGCTGTGGTTCCTCACCCAGTACGGGCAGGACGACGCACCGAACGCGCCCACGCAGACAACCACGGTCACCAGCGAGGTCACCGAGGAGCAGACCGTGGTGCCCGAGCCGGTCGACCCCGGCGACACCGGCGACCCGGTGGAGACGTCCACGCCGGACACGACGTCCGACGAGTCCACGCCCTCGGAGACGTCGGGCGGCGGTACGACGGACACCACGGGCACCGGGGAACCGTCGCAGCCGACGGTGCCGGAGACCAGCGGCCCCACCGAGGAGCCCACGGACCCCGACACCTCCGACCAGGCATCCCAGGAGCAGTTGCAGCCTGGGGGTAACACCGAGACGTCCCCGGACGGTGAATCCGGGGATGCCGCCGACGACTGGCCCGCCATGGGGCGTCTGTGACGGCTGTGTCGACTGGGACGTCTGGTATTCGCACCGGAGGCCGTGGGATCGGTATTCTCCAAGGGAAAGCGTGCCCGCAGGGTCGGGGACGCCCGCACATCCGTAACTCGAGGAAGGGAGCAGCATGGACCTGAGCAACACCCGGCTCGGCGGTCGGTACCTGCTGGGGCCGGTCATCGGCACCGGAGGCATGTCCGACGTCTATGCGGCGACCGACGAACTCCTCGGCCGCGACATCGCGGTGAAGATGATGCGCGCCGACCTGGCCCGCGACGACACCTTCCTCGAGCGCTTCCGCCGTGAGGCGAAGAACGCCGCGAAGCTGAACCACCACGCGATCGTCGCCGTCTACGACACCGGTCAGACCGACGAGGCGCACGGGTCCGTGCCCTACATCGTGATGGAGCGCGTGCACGGCCAGACGTTGCGCGACATCCTGCGCGACTCCGGCCCCTTCCCGCTGGAGGAGGCGGGCCGGGTGATGGCCGAGGTCTGCCGGGCGTTGAGCTTCTCCCACGAGGCCGGCATCATCCACCGCGACATCAAGCCGGCGAACATCATGATCACCAACACCGGCGCGGTGAAGGTGATGGACTTCGGCATCGCCCGCGCGCTGTCGGACACCAGTTCGGCGATGACGCAGACCGCCGCCGTCATCGGCACCGCCCAGTACCTCTCGCCCGAGCAGGCCCGCGGCAAGTCCGCCGAGGCCCGCTCGGACATCTACGCCGCCGGCTGCGTGTTCTACGAGATCTCCACCGGTCAGCCGCCGTTCTCCGGGGAGTCGCCGTTCTCGGTGGCCTTCCAGCACGTCCAGGAGAGTCCGTTGCCGCCGTCGCAGGTCACCGGCATGAACCTGGACCAGAACCAGGCGCTCGCGCTGGACGCCGTCACGTTGACGGCGATGGCGAAGGACCCGTCCGACCGTTACGACAACAGCGCCGACATGGCGTCTGACCTGCAGCGCATCTCCGAGGGGCGGATGCCCCTGGCCGCTCAGGCCTACACCGATGAACCCGTGCAGGACGCCCCGACGACGCACATGCCCGCCGCCGCGCCCGTGCCCACGCCGGCCCCCGCGCCGGCACCGCGCGAGGAGAAGAAGCGTCGCCGCGGGTGGGTCGTGCCCCTGTGGATCATCGCCATCCTCGCCCTCATCGGCGGCGGGACCGCCGTGGCGGTCAACTGGTTGAACGATGACGGCTCCGAGCAGGCCGCGGCACTCGAGACGGTCCCCGACGTGGCCGGTCAGCCCCGCGACGAGGCGCTGAGCGCGCTCGAGGACGCCGGCTTCGACGTCACTGTCGAGGACCAGGCGGACGCCGAGGTACCGCGTGACGGGGCGATCCGCACCGACCCCGCCGCGGACTCCTCCGTCCCGTCCGGATCGGAGGTGACACTGTACGTATCCTCCGGACGCGCGGTCACCGAGGTCCCCGACCTCAGCGGGAAGACGACCCAGGAGGCCCAGGCCGCGCTCGAGGAGGCGAACCTGCGCCTGCGCTCGAACGTCTCGGAGCAGTCCAGCGACGACGTCACCGCCGGCCAGGTCATCGAGCAGACCCACCCGTCCGGCGCCCAGGTGGCCGAGGGCACCGAGGTGGGAATCACGGTATCCACCGGTCCGGCGGACGTGCGCGTGCCGCGCGTGACCGGCCAGTCCCGCGACGACGCGGTGCAGAACCTGGAGGACGCCGGCTTCGAGGTCGACGTGGTCATGGTCGACTCCTCAGAGGACGAGGACCGGGTGCTGTCGGCATCCGACGAAGGCACCACCCAGGCGGCCGGCACCACCATCACCCTGGAGGTCTCGCGCGGCAACCAGTTCACCATGCCGCAGCTGGTGGGCAAGGACTACGAGGAGGTCTACAGCACGCTGCAGCAGGCGGGCTGGCGCGGCAACGCCAACCGGGTGAACCGCACCAATGTCAACCAGCTCGACCCACTCGCCGTCGACCGGGTCGTGGGGCAGTCCGCCGAGGAGGGTCAGACGATCGACCGCAACGCGCCGATCACCGTGCGGGTCAACGTGCTGGGGATCCCCTGACGTCTGAGACGTCCGTGGGGTCCCCGATCCCCGTCGCACCTTCTTGCAATCTGATATGTCAATGAGTCTGCGATTATCACAGGATGTCATGTGCTCTTTACGGGCTCACCTAGAGTCCGCAGAATCGAAGGTCGATGCCGGGTTCCGTCACGGACGGAACCCGACCGGGGGTTTCCCCCGACACCAGCCGGAGTCCCACAACGTGCACCCATGTCCGATGGCGCTCCGCCGTTCCACATCTTTCCCGTCATCGACCCCGACGTGTACCGTGTGCCCCGGCTCCCGTCCTTGGAAGGGCTGAGCCCATTATCGTTCTCGACTATCTGATCGGAGAAAGATAATGCGTATCGTTTCCGCCGACATCGACGGCACCCGACGTTTCGGGTGTGTGGACGACGAGGGAGTCGTCCACCTCCTCGTCACCGACCGTGACCCCTGGACGCCCTCGACCCGGATGCACCGGCGATCCCCACCGACGGGACCGTGAACTTCGACGAACTCGACGTCCTGGAACCCCCGCTGCCGGTCACGACCGTGCGCGACTTCATCACCCTCGAGCAGCACACCGCCGGCTGCATGCAGTCCATGACCGACGCCGGCAGCGACGGCGAGGAAGTCCACGCCCCCCCCGACGAGTGGTTCTGCGCCCCGGCGTTCTACTTCACCAACCCCTACGCCGCGACCGGCTCCGGCCACGACGTGCGCGACTCCCGGGATGTGGGCTCTTCGACGTGGAGCTCGAGGTCGCGGCGGTCGTCTCCAAGGACGGCTTCAACCTCTCCGTGCAGGAGGCCTGGGACCACATCGGCGGTTTCGCCGTGCTCAACGACCGGTCCGCCCGTGACCTACAGGCCGAGGAGATGAAGGCCGGACTCGGCGCGGCGAAGGGCAAGGACTCCTCGATGAGCATCGGCCCGGTCGTGGTCACCAAGGACGAGCTGGAGCAGTACCGCGACGGCGAGTTCTACGACCTGACCATGGAGCTGCGGATCAACGGCACGAAGACCACCACGGACACCCTGGCCCACATGGCGTGGACCTTCGCCGGGATGGTGTCCTACCCCAGCCGTGGTGCGCAGATCCGTCGTGGCGACATCCTCGGCAGCGGCACCTGCGGCGGCGGCTGCCTGGCGGAGCACTGGGGCTGGAACGGCGAGCTCGAGCCCACCCCGGTGAAGGTCGGCGACACCGTCACCGTCACCGTGCAGGGCATCGGCACCATCACCAACAAGATAATCGAACCGGTCGAGGTGCACCCGGTGCCCCGCGGCCGCAGCGTCGACTGGGTCCGTCCGTCCTGACCTGTCTGACCTGACCACTCCCTCCCCTCAAAAGCGACAGGATCCATCCCCATGCGGTTCTGGGACATCTTCTGGCTGTTGATCTACGTGTTCTTCCTGATCGCCTACCTCACCGTGCTCTTCCAGGTCATCACCGACCTCTTCCGTGACCGTGACCTCGGCAGCGGCTGGAAAGCGGTCTGGATCATCTTCCTGATCCTGGTCCCGCTGATCACCGCACTGGTCTACCTCGTCATCCGTGGCCGCGGCATGGCAGAGCGGCAGCGCGAGACCCAGGTCCAGGCCCAGCAGGGGGCGGAGGACTACATCCGGCACGTGGCCGGCTCCACCTCCCCCTCCGAGCAGATCTCGACCGCGAACCAGTTCCTGAAGGACGGTGTCATCACCTCCGAGGAGTTCGACCGGATCAAGGCCAAGGCGCTCTCCTGACC
>NZ_JBQSWS010000028.1:0-32828 GCF_052377355.1 Corynebacterium sp. AOP40-4SA-5 | reverse complement strand
CCACACCCGTCCTGCTGAGGTCGCCGGTAGGGCCGTGCCCGGTCACTGGGAGGGGGATCTGATCATCGGCAAAAATGGGAAGACTGCTGTGGCGACCCTGGCGGAGCGCACCAGCAGGTTTGTGATCATGAAGGCACTACCACTGGGGAAGGATTCCGGCGGGTTGGCTGACGTGCTCATCGACACGGTCAACGGGCTGGGATCAGGCTTGAACGAGGCGTTGTTTAAGACGTTGACCTGGGACCGAGGTACTGAAATGGCCCAGCACGCCCGCCTGACCCGGGAGTCAGGTTTGGATGTGTTCTTTGCCGATGCCTACAGTCCAGGCCAGCGTGGAACCAACGAGTCAATCAACCGGGAGGCCCGCAAGTTTTGGGACAAGGGCACCGCGTTGCCTACCGAGCAGGCGGAGGTAGATCGGGTCGCGGCGATGATCAACAACATCCCGCGTGGGGTGTTGGGAAGCTACACCCCGTACGAGAAGTTCATGGAATTGCTGGCAGCCGACACTGTTGCCCCGACGCCTTGACAGGAGCAAGTCTTCACGAACATCTACGCGGGGATATCGACGATCGCGGAACAGTGCGCTGTCGTCTCGGCCAACTCCACGGCGATGGCGACCTCCATGCTGCAGCTGCCGCCGATCCGGGCGGCCGCGCACACCCAACTCGTCGCCATGGAGCTCGAGTTGGCTGCAGAGGCAACCGCGGCCGGAGCAGCCACCGGAGGTGCCGGGGCCGCGGCCATCGCCGCGAAATCCCAGGCACAGGTCGCAGCATTCGTCGCCGGCTACCTCCAGCCCGCGCTCGACACCGCCCGGCCGCTCGTCACCAACCTCTCGGTACCGGTGACCAGTCACACCGGTGGTGGGGCGCTGACCTCCGCGGGGGCAGCGACCATGGCAGCTGAAGAAGCCATCACCCAGGTCGCCGGTGGCGCAGCGACACCAGCTGCTACCCAGGCCGCCGCGCAGCCCAACGCCGTCGCACAGCAAGCCAGCCAGATCGGGGCGGCCCCAGCGGCGGCGAACCAGGCAGCACCCGTCGGGCAATCGCCGATGGGGCCCACAGGCGGTGCCTACGGCGCACCCGGTGGCGCGCAGGCAGGCTCGCCGACATCCATGGTCGCCGGGCAGAACCAGGCCCTCGGAGCAGTCGGCGGACGCGGGACACCGACCGTCACCCCGGGGACGGCGGCCCCAGGGACCACCACCGGTTTGCGCGGAGGCGTGCCAGGGTCCGTGGCCCAACCCCTTCTCCCCAGAGGCGTCAGCACCGCAACACCCCGCAGTCCCGGTGCCATGCCTCTCGCCGGAGCCGGTGGCTCGTCCAGTCCGGGGGCGGGCGCCGCACACGGAGGCGCTGGTGCCAGGGGAGGAGTCCCGGCGGCAGGCGGGGCGGCCCCTGTGTCCGGTAGCAACAACGCCGCCGGACAACGTGCCGGCGGTAATGGAATGGCAGCCGGGGCAGGAGCGGCGGGAGCCGCCGGTGCAGCAGGGCAGAAGGGCGCCGCCGGCCGGGCGGGCAAGGGCAAGAGCCCAGGTGCCCTGTTCGGGAAGACGGGCCAGGGAACGTCACGTCAGCGCTGCAAGAAGTCCCTCGGCAGCTCGCTGCTCGACAGCTACTTCCGCCGCGAGTACCTCGGCGACAAGGAGACCACCGTGCGAAAGGTCATCCGCTGACCCTCGACGGACGGCAGTGAAGGCCTGCAGACAATGAGAAGGCCCGGGATCAGAATCTGATCCCGGGCCCTCATTCTGTAGTGGGAAAGTATCTCCCCACTACATTTACTGTCGAATCAACTACTCGGCGTCGACGGCGTCCTCGTCGGAGACGATCTGCAGCTGGTCCTGCAGCTGCTCGAGCAGCCACGCGTTGGACAGCGAGGACGGGATGTTCAGCGCGGCCATGACCGCCTTGTCATCCTCGACCACGGCGCCGGACTCGACCTGCGGCAGCTGGCTGTAGCCGGCGATGGCACGGATCTTGTCCATGCCCTCGGTGGCGTACATGCCCATGAAGTTCGCGGCCAGGTCGGACACGCGCTCGTAGGAGATCTGCGCGCGATCGGCGTCGACGTTCAGGGAGCCGTCCGTGAAGGAGGCCGGCAGCGTCATGCCCAGGCGGGAGTAGAACTTGTTGGCGATGTTCTCCGGGTCGGCGATCACGCCGAACTGACCGGCGCGGTCCTGCACCGTCAGGGCGGTCTTGCCCTCGAGGCCGGGGAACTCCTCACGTGCGGAGGCGAAGGCCTCCTCGTCGGCGTCGATGACCTCCTGGGCCTTGTCCTCCAGGCCGTAGATCTCGCCCAGGGCCTGCAGCTGCGGCTCCCAGTTGGCGTCCTCGTCCATGCCGGGCAGCACGTCGGTGACCTTGGACAGCTCGTTGTAGGTGTCCTCGTCGATGCGGTAGGTGTCGCCGACGACCAAGTCGGGATCCTTGGCGGCGACCTCCTCGAGCGGGAAGTCCTCCGAGACGGCAATGCGCTCGACGCCCTCGAGGTCCGGGTTCTTCCAGTCCGCGTTGGCGTCATCGCCACGCTCCACGATCACGTCCGGGGTGATGCCGAGGGCGAGCAGGTTGTCCACGGCGGTACCGATCGCGACGACGGTCTCCGGGTTCGTGTTGTAGGTCGCCTCACCGTACATGTTGTCGATGGTGACCTCGGACTCCTCGGCGCCACCCTCGGCGCTGTCGGAGGAGTTGGTGTCGTCCGAGCTGCTGTCCGAGTCATCGGTGGAGCAGCCGGCGAGAACGAGGCCACCGGCGAGCACGGTGGCGGTCAGGGTCCGGCGGACGGTACGTCCGGTGGAGCGGCGGGCGGTGTGCAGCATGAAGGGGGATCCTCTCCTGGCCCGGCGACGGGGTGGGAATGCCGTGGAGAGCAGTTCGCCGGGCGGTGGTGTTGGTGAAACGTCTCTAACCGTAGGCTACGTTTAACTGTAGCGGGCCGTACCGAACTTACTACAGAGGAAACAACCGCGACAAGAGCCCGTGCGGGTACCGGTCCACCCCCGCCCCACCTGCCATACAGATCACCCCCGTCGGAGGGACGGGGTGGGAGGAGGATCAGCGCTCGGCGAGCAGCATGTCCAGCGTGGCCTCGGCGCCGACCGTGTGCAGCGACTCCAGCACCCGGGTGTAATCGGCGGTGAACTCGGGGGAGTCCACCAGGTCGCCGAACACCTCCCGGTCACGCAGGAACGACAGGGCGTCCTCCCGGTTGTGCGAGGCGGACTCCTTGAGTCGGTCGGCCATCCGGTCGACGACGGTGATCGGTGCACCGTCCTCGTCCACGCCTTCGGCGTAGCGTGCCCAGGACGCCACGATCGCCGCGGAGAGGCGGACGGGGCGTCCGGCGGCGAGGTTCTCGCGCACCACCGGCAGCAGCCACTTGGGGATGCGGTCGGAGCTCTCGGCGCACAGCCGGGCCACGGTGTCCTTGACCGCGGTGTTGCCGAAGCGCTGGATCAGGGTGCGACGGTAGTCGTCCAGGTCCACGCCCGGCAGCGGTCGCAGGGTGGGGGTCGCCTCGTCGGTCATGTAGGCCAGCAGGAAGTCGCCGAAGCGCGGGTCCGCCATCACGTCGTGGACCATGCGGTGCCCGGCGAGGTGGCCGAAGTAGCACAGGCCCTGGTGGGAGGCGTTGAGCAGGCGCAGCTTCATCAGCTCGTAGGGGACCACGTCGTCGACGAGCTGGACCCCGGCGTCCTGGTAGGGCGGACGTCCGGCCGTGAACTTGTCCTCCAGCACCCACTGGGTGAAGTCCTCGGCGACGACGGGCCAGGCGTCGGTGTAGCCGCGCGCGGCGACGTCCTCGCGGTCGGCGTCGGTGGTCTCCGGGGTGATGCGGTCGACCATGGAGTTGGGGATGGCCACGGACGCGTCCATCCAGGCGCCGAGCTCGGCGTCCACGCTGGTGGCGAAGGCGACGAAGGTGGCGTGGGCGACCTCGCCGTTGCCCTGGATGTTGTCGCAGCTCATGATCGTGAACGGCGCGACGCCGGCGCGGCGGCGCTCGTCGAGTGCGGCGGTGACCAGACCGAAGAAGCTCTTGAGCGAGGCGTGGTCGCCGGAGCGCAGGGCCGCGCGGTCGGCGGCGATGAGCTCGGCGTCCTCCACGAACTCCCCGGTGACGTGGTCGATGTTGTAGCCGCCCTCGGTGACGGTGAGGCTCACGATGCGGATCTGCGGGTCGGCGAGCATCGCCACGGCGGCCGCCGGGTCGTCCGGGGCGAAGACGTAGTCGACGATGCTGCCGATGACGCGGGCGTCCTCCGAACCGTCCGGCGCCTTGGTGGTGAGGGTGTAGAGGTGGTCCTGGCCGGCGAGGGCGTCGCGCATGCGCACGTCGGACGGCATCACGCCGAGTCCGACGATGCCCCAGTCCAGCGCCTCGCCCTGGTTCATCAGACGGTCGAGGTACATGGCCTGGTGGGCGCGGTGGAAACCGCCGACGCCGATGTGCACGATGCCCGGGGTGACCTGCGAGCGGTCGTAGGACGGCACGGCGGTGGGGTT
Source organism: Corynebacterium sp. AOP40-4SA-5 (assembly GCF_052377355.1). NCBI lineage: Bacteria > Bacillati > Actinomycetota > Actinomycetes > Mycobacteriales > Corynebacteriaceae > Corynebacterium > Corynebacterium sp. AOP40-4SA-5. Next base: position 28,308 of record NZ_JBQSWS010000028.1, on the reverse strand, counting down.
GCCGGTGTGCGCGGTGATCTCAGGGACGTCGGGGAGGAGGGAGGTGCTGAGGGTGGGCATGACGGGAGTTCTCCTTGCTGTGGGTGTGTGCTGTGGAGTGGAGTGGGTCAGTTCTGGCGGGCTGCTTCTTCGGCAGCCTTCTCCGCGAGGGGTTCAGGGACGTTGTCGGGCACGCCGTCGAAGCCGGGCTGGTTGCCGCGCAGGGTCAGCGACAGGTAGGCGGCGAAGAGGTAGAGGCCGATCATGATCAGCGTCAGGCCGGTGGCGCCGACCAGCGGGAGGAACACCGCGACCAGCAGCGGGCCGACGGCCACCGCGGCGCCGACGCCGAGGTTGTAGGTCGACATCGCCGCACCCGGGTGCTCCGGGTCGATCGCCACGGCGATCGCCGAGAGCGGGACGTAGCCGGCCAGGGAGACGCCGAACAGGGCGCCGAAGGCCAGTGTCACGCCGTAGACGAGCGGGTCGGGCAGGCCGAGGGAGCGTCCGATCAGCGGGGTGAAGTACACCGCGGCCAGGGTGACGGCGCAGGCGACCGCACCGGCCCAGAACATGGTGGTGGCCCAGCCGAAGCGGTCGCCGATGCGTCCGTAGAGCGGGTTGAACGGGAGGTTTACCGCGTAGATCACCGTGGTGAGGATGAGGAACCAGCCGAGCTTCCAGCCGAGTTCGTCGGTGAAGTAGGCGGGGAAGTACACGGCCATGGCGTAGGTCGGCACCGAGTTGATCGTACGGATGTAGGTCACCCGGCGGGCGCGCTTGTCCCGGGCCAGCAGCTTGAAGCCACGCGAGAGGGTGGCGCTGACCTCCTCGGGGTTGTCGACCAGGGGCTTGCGTCCGACCTGCTCGCGCACGCCGAACAGGGCGATGCACGCGCCGACGATGACCAGGGAGAGCGACAGCCAGAGCGTCTGGTAGAAGTCCAGGTTCAGCAGGGACAGTGAGACGGTCGCGGTCAGTGCGCCGAGGGTGGGCAGGCCGGCGGAGAAGCTCACGTAGAACCAGCCCACGCCGGTGGCCCGGTCCTCGGCGGGGGCCACCGCGGTGATCCACACCAGGAACCCGTAGGCGAACAGCGGGTAGCCGAAGCCTCTGAGTCCGTAGGTGATGAAGATCAGCCACGGGTTGGACGTCGGCAGTGCCAGGCACAGGAACACCAGCTCCAGGGTGACCCAGACGCTCACGCCCAGGATCATCACCCGGCGCGGGCCCCAGAGGTCCGACAGGGCGGCGGCGAAGAAGGCGGCGATGGCGACGGAGATGCCGTAGACGGTGACCAGGGTGCCCACCCGCGAGGTGGAGAACCCGTGGTCGTCGCGCAGGAAGGGCTCGAGGATGTTGGTCTCGACGCCGTCGCCGATCATGAAGATGGTGAGGCCCACGAAGCCCCAGATCAGTGCCCGGGGGATGCCGAGGCGTTCGAGCAGCCGGGGTGTGTCCGGCTGTGTGGTGCTGGAAGTCATCTGTGCTCCTGAAGCGTCAGGCGGGAGGGATGTGGGTCACACCTGGTGGCCCGATGCGATCAACCTACCGCCATTATGTTAGAAAGTCACCACTTACAACAAAAAAATGTTGAAAACGGGGGTTACTTCACATCGCCCCCGTGCTAATGTTGCGCCCATGCCCCCAACGTCACAGCCCGCACCTGCGACGGGAGCCGACAAGCGCCCCGACAAACGCCGCGAGAACATCGTGGCCTACGTCACCCGCCACGGCACCGCCCGCGTCGAGGACCTCGCCCGCCACTTCGAGGTCTCACCGATGACCGTGCACCGCGACCTCGACCACCTCGCCGCCGAGAACCTGCTGGAACGGGTCCGTGGCGGCGCCCGCTCGGTCAGCCCCTCGATGAGCGAGCTGGGGGTTGGCCAGCGCCGCCAACTGCACCGCGACGTCAAGAGCGGACTGTGCGCCCTGGCCGCCGAACTCGTCGAGGACGGGGCGGTGGTCTCCGTCGACGACTCCACCACCCTGGAGTCCCTGGTCACCCTGCTGCCGCAGCGCAGCCCCTCGGCGCTGATCACCCACTCGCTGGCGGCGATGAGCCTGCACCGGCAGCGCACGGGGGCGGGCAACATCCGCCTGATCGGCTGCGGGGGCCAGTACATCCCGGAGACCGACTCCTTCCTGGGGGCGGTCACGTCCGAGCAGCTGCGGCGGCTGTCGGCGGACGTGGTCTTCGTCTCGACCACCGCGGTGCGTCCTTCCGCCGGTGGCGGGCCGGCGATCTTCCACCCGGACACCGAGGCCGCCGAGACCAAACGGGCCCTGCTCGACACCGCCCCGGTGAAGGTGCTGGTCGTGGACTCCACGAAGTTCGGTGCCCCCGGGGTGTTCAAGATCGCCGACGTTACGGAGTTCGACCACGTCGTCGTGGACAATGAGATCAGTGACGCCGACCGCGCCCTGCTGGAGAACACGGGAGCGACCCTCCACGTGCTCGGAGAGATCGAAGGAGACAACTGATATGGCACTCGTGCTGGGAATCGACAGTTCCACCCAGTCCTGCAAGGCACTGCTGGTGGACGCGGCGACCGGGGAGGTCGTCGACGAGGGACGCGCCACGCACCCCGACGGTACCGAGGTCGACCCGCGGGCCTGGGTGGACGCCATGGAGCAGGCGACCGCCGGGTTGCTGGACCGCGCCGACGCGGTGTCCGTCGCCGGCCAGCAGCACGGCATGGTCGCCCTCGACGCCGACGGGGAGGTCGTGCGCGACGCCCTGCTGTGGAACGACACCCGCTCGGCACGCGCCGCCGAGCAACTCATCGACGAACTCGGCGGCCCCGCGGCCTGCGTGGACCTGACCGGCAGCCGCTACGTCGCCTCGATCACCGCCTCGAAGCTGCGCTGGATGCGCGACCATGAGCCGGAGAACGCCGCGCGCACCGCCAGCGTGCTGCTCCCGCACGACTACCTCACCTGGCACCTCTCAGAACGCGGCGAGAAGGTCACCGACCACGGCGAGGCGTCCGGCACCGGCTACTACAGCACCCGCGAACGACGCTGGCTGCCCGAGCTCGCCGAGCGCGCCCTGGGCCACGACGTCGAACTGCCGCGTCTGGCCGGGCCGAATGAGCGGGTCGGGGTCGTCGCCGCATCGGTGAACGCCGCTGCGGCCGAGCGTGGCACCGTCATCGGCGCGGGCACCGGCGACAACCAGGGCGCGGCCTTGGGCCTGGCGCTGCAGCCCGGCGACGTGAGCGTGTCCATCGGCACCTCCGGGGTGGCCTCCGCCGTGGTCCCCGACAGCGTGCACGACTCCGCGGGCATGGTCACCGGCTTCGCCGACGCCTCAGGACGCTACCTCCCGCTGGTCTGCACGCTCAACGCCGCGCGCGTGCTGGACATGGGACGCCGCCTGCTCGGCGTGGACTGGGAGGAGTTCGAGAACCTGGCCCTGGCGTCCGACCCCGGCGCCGGCGGCCTGGTGCTGCAGCCCTACCTCGACGGCGAGCGCACCCCCAACCGTCCCAACGCCACCGGCATCCTGCAGGGCATCACCACCGCCACCACCCGCGAGGACTTCGCCCGCGCCACCGTGGAGGGACTGCTGTGCTCCATGAAGGACGCCGTGGAGGCGCTCGTGGGCGCCACCGGTGTGGAGGCCACCCGCGTGCTGCTCATCGGCGGCGGCGCACGCTCGGCCGCGGTGCGCGCGGTCGCCCCGTCCATCTTCGGGGTGGACGTGCTGGTCCCGGACCCCGCGGAATACGTGGCCCTGGGTGCGGCCCGCCAGGCAGCGTGGGCCCTGTCCGGTGCCGAGAACCCGCCGGAGTGGACGGTGGCGGGCACCTCGCCGGCCTCAGCCGCCTTCAACGGACGCACCGTGCGCTCCTACGCGCACCTGCGCACCGCCACGAAGGACTGGAACTGGGGGCTGGACTAGGCGGTGGGGTTGGTGACCTCTACCGCCACCTTTTCCAGCGCGATGCAGCCCGATCACCCTCCCAGGTAGCGTTTCGGGCCCTTTGCCTACCTGGGAGGGCGACAATTTCGACGGGTGAGTCTGTGGCGTGGTCCAGGCGCGGTCGGGGAGCGGCTGCTAGGAGGTTGCGGACTTGAAGAAGTCCCAGATCGCGCCGGGGCCGTCGTAGCGGGCACCGCCGGAGTTGCCCCAGTTGCCGGTGGAGGTGGGGAAGGAGTGCCCGCTGTGGTCCACGGCGATCAGCCGGACAGTGCTGTCGTCGGGAGAGCCACCGGGAGTGATACCTGAGGCGTCGCCCCAGGTCGTTACCTTGGCGTCTCCGTCCTGCACGGTGGTGGGTGAGCCGGTGTCCGCGATGCCGTTGCGCTGGGCGAACCATTCGGCACTGTCCTCGGCGGAGCGGACGTTCCCACGGCTCACGGCGTTGGCACCGGATCCGAGCACCACCTCGCCACCGTCGAAGGGGTTGATCGGGTCTTCGCGGCCCTGCAGGAACAGTATCGGCACCGGCTGGTGCTCATCGCTGCAGGTGAAGTTGTCGTCTGTGGGTACGTTGCCGTTCACTGAGGCCACGGCGCTGACCAGGTCGGGCGCCTCGTAGGCCAGGCGCTGGGCCATGTGCGCGCCGCTGGAGTACCCGATGGCGTACACGGGGGCAGCGACATCGGAGGCATCGGAGTCGCCGGAGTCGCCTGAATCCCCGTGGATCGTCTCGACCACGTGACGCATCAGGCCTACGTCGTCGAGATCCTGCTGCTTGGCGGGCCAGTCGCCGGCCGCGCGGCACTCGTTCCAGTTGTTGGCATACCCGTCGACGTAGGCCACGATGAACCCGTCGCGATCGGCGAGACGCTCCAGGTCCCGCCCGATCCCCGAACGGATGCCCGCGCCGGTGTCGCCGGTGCCGTGGATGACCAGCACCACCGGCAGCGGGGCCTCGTCTGATCGACCGGATCCACCGCTCTCCGGCGTGTAGACGTCCCAGGTGCGGTTGACCCCGTCGAGCGTGGCGGCGTGGGAGCTGTAGCCACCGTCGGTGGAGGCCTGCGGTGTCGTGCAGGACGTGAGCAGCAGGGCGCACGAGCCGACAACGGTGCCGACACTCGCTGTCACGGCGCGAAGGGTCACTCGTCGGCGGGTCATGGGCCCCAGTATGCCGAGCTTGGCGGGGACGCGGTGGCGCACCGAGCACCCGGAGCACCCCGGGTAACCCGCCGGACTCAATGTTTCTGGCATGTTTCAACTGGACCGCCCGTACTGCCCGTCCCGTGGATATTCAGGTCCAGTCGTCGGCACAGCAGGCTGGGGGAGTCCCGCACAACTGGGGCGGCGCGCCGGAGTGACCCTCCGCGCCCCCGCCGCCCGACGACGAGAGGCCAGGATCCCCATGGCACACCAGCAGCGCGCACCCCGCGCCTCCCGCGCACACCCCGCACATCTCACGGACCGGGGGTGCTGAGCATGTGCACCGCACTGCTGCTCACCGTCGGCATCGTGGCCGCGGTGATCCAGGCCGTCACCGGCTCGGGGTTCGCCCTGGTCGCCGCGCCCCTGGTCGTGCTCGTCGCGCCGAACCTGCTGCCCGGGCCGTTGCTCACGATCACCACGGTGCTGATGATCATCTCGGTGGCCACGTCGAAGCGGGCGAACCTGCGCAAGGACGCCCGCCTGCTCCTCCCCGCCGGGGTGGGCATCATCGTGGGAACGGTGGTCAGTGTGCCGTTCCTGGCGTGGATCGGGGAGCACCAGAAGGCGGTGAACGTGGTGGTGGCCCTGGGGGTGATCGTGGCGTTGCTGCCGCCGTTGCTCGGCAGGGTGATCACGACCTCTCCCACGCGCATGGGTGTGGGCGGGTTCGTGGCGGGCACGATGACGGCGACGGTGGCGTTGCCCGGCCCGCCGTTGCTGATGGTCTACCAGGCGCCGGACGCCCGCAGGTACCGCGAGGGTCTGGCGGTGATGTTCCTGGTCGCCTCGGTGTGTGGGCTGGTGGTGCTGGCCCCGACGACGGGACTGGCCCCGGACGGGTGGGACGGTATCGGCACGTTCGTCGTCGGCATCGTGATCGGTTCGGTGCTCGGCGTGGTGCTGGCCAGGCGTGCGCCGATGGGGCTGGTGACGATGCTCGGGCGGGTGGTGGCCTTCGTGGCGGCATGTCTGCTTCTGGTGTCGGGGTTATGCTGACCCGGTGCACAGCTTCACCGACGACTGGGCGGCCCTGGCCCACGTCACCCCGCTGCACGCGCGGGTGGGCGCGTTCCTGCGCCAGGGGCTCTCGCGGGGCGACTACCCGCTGAACCGCGCCCTGCCGTCGTCGCGTCAGCTCGCCGAGCAGCTGGGGGTCTCGCGCACCACGGTGCAGACCGCGTTGGAGCGCCTGGTGGACGACCGGCTGATCACGGCGAAGCCGCGCAGCGGCATGTACCCGGCCACCGCGCCCACCCTGCCACCGCCCGCGCCGGGGCGCGCAGCCGCGGACGACCCCGCAACCGCCCCCGCAGCGTCCTGCGTGGACTGGGACGAACTGTTCTACCGTGACGCCCCGCCGGTCACCCGGATCGTGGTGCCGGACCAGCGGCGCTACCCGTTCCCGTTCATGAGCGGGCAGGTGGAGGAGAACACGTTCCCCACCCGCTCGTGGCTCAAGGCGGTGAATGCGGCGATGTCGGGACGCAACCTGCACGTGGCACTCGGCGATCCCCGCGAGGGCGACGACCCGATGCTGGTCAACGCCCTGGTCGAGGAGGTGCTCGCCCCGCGTGGGGTGCGTGCCGGCCCGGACGAGGTGATGATCACCGCGGGCACGCAGCAGTCGCTGTCGTTGTTGTCGCTGGCGCTGGTCGGCCCCGGCGTGCGTGTCGCCTTCGAGAACCCCGGCTACGTCGACGCGTACCAGGTCTTCGCCGCCAGTGGGGCGCGCATGCAGCACATGCGCGTGGACCGGGAGGGCGCGGTGGCCCACGACGCCGCGGGTGCGCACCTGGTCTACCTCACGCCCAGCAGCCACCACCCGACGTCCGTGGCGCTGAGCCCGGAGCGTCGCCGCAGGTTCCTGGCGCTCGCCGAGTCGTCCGACGCGGTGGTCGTGGAGGACGACTACGACGCCGAGATCCGCCTGCAGGGTCCACCCCTGGCGCCGATGAAGTCCATCGACCGTTCCGGGCGCGTGGTGTACCTGGGCACGTTCTCGAAGTACCTCGCGCCGGGGCTGCGCATGGGCTACGTGGTCGCCGCCCCGGAGCTGATCGCCGCGTTGCGACGCTTCCGGCACTTCTCCACGAAGACGCCCTCGCCGATGCTGCAGCGCAGCCTGGCGTTGTTCGTGCGCTCCGGTGACTACGCCCGCCAGCTGCGCAGCTACCGGCTGCGGGTGCGGTCGAAGTACGAGCAGTTCCGCGAGGCGGTGGGCACCTACCTGCCGGACATGGCCGGGCAGCTGGTGGTGCCGCAGATGAACATGTGGATGCACGACCCGCAGGGGGCGGACACGGCCGACTGGTCGGTGCGTGCCCGCGGCAGGGGAGTGCTGGTCAGTCCCGGTGAGCTGTACTACGCGCCGGGTGCGGTGGTGCGCCGCGACGAGGTGCGCGTGGGCCTGGCCTCGATCTCGGAGGTGCGCATCGCCACGGGCGTGCGCGAGTTGGCCGCGGCGCGCGGGGGTCTGCGGTGACCCGACGCATCCTGCTGGTCAACCCGAACACCAACCAATCCACCACCGCGATGATGGCGCGGCGGCTGCGCGCCGCCCTCGGGCCGGACGCTGCGCTCGCCGAGGCTCCCGGCTGCGTGGTGACCGCCGTGACCGCTGCGCGCGGCCCGGCGATGATCACCACGCCGGACGCGCTGCAGGACGCCGCGGGGCATGTGGTCGACGCCGTGCGTGGTGCGCTGCAGGATGCTGCACAGGACGGTTCGCAGGACGGATCGAGCTTCGACGCGGTGCTGGTCGGCGCCTTCGGCGACCCGGGTGTGCGGGAGCTGCGCCACCTGCCGGCGTTGGACGGGGTGCTCGTCACCGGCATCGGCGAGGCCGCCCTGCTCGCCGCCACGGCCGCGGGAGGACGTTTCGCCATCGCGACGACCACCGGCGAGCTGGCGGGGTCGTTGGCAGAGCTGGTGGCACGGGTGGGGGTGGCGGAGTCGTACACGGGACTGGAGCTCACACGCACCGACCCGTTGGTGCTGGCGACCTCGCCACAGGCCAGCCGGTGTGAGCTGGCGGTGGCGGTGGAGCGCGCGGTGACGAAGGGGGCCGACCGTGTGGTGATCGGCGGCGGTCCGCTCAGCGACGTGGCCGCGGAGCTGGAGTCGACCTACCCGGGAGTGATCGTGGAACCGGTCGTCGCGGCGGCGCGGTTGATCCGCGGGGCGTGATCCCCGCCTATGTGTCTCCGACGTCCGCACGCCACCGGCGCAATCCCTGCATTTCGGTCCGATCTCTGACAGCGACCGGACCGAAATGCCGGGATTGCGCCGGGCAGCAGAGGTGTTGGAGCCACCACCTCCCAGGGCTTGACCGTCGTGGCGGCGCGGTTGATTCAGGGGGAATGGAACGCTTCCACCAGGTAGACTGAGTTGTCTATCTTCGGTGCATGACGACACACACCAGCGAGGACACGGCGAACAGCGGACCCGGCGAGTCAGACGAGTCGAACGAGGCCGTCAGGCAGGTCGCCAGGTTCGCCCTGTCGGAGGACTGGGCTGCCGTGGTCGCTGGGCTGGGGATCCTGGTCCTCGTGCTGGCCGGCGTGATCACCGAGAGTTGGCTGGTCCTGTGACCGCCACGGTCGGTGGCGTCGGTGAAGGCAGCATCGAGCGGGCAAACCTGCAGGACGGTCGGCGTCTCGAGTGGCGCTGGGCCGTCGCCGGGCTCGTCGTGGTCCTCGGCGGCGGGGCGCTGACCCGCTACCTCACCGAGAACGTCCCCGAATGGTCCGAGGGCACGGCGGTGGCGAAGCTCGGCGGGGCGGTCGAGTTCCCCGTCTACGCGATCCTGATCGGGCTGTCGCTCAACGCGGTGCTGTCCGCCCTGGGGGTGCGGGGGCGCCTCGCCGCGGGGTTCCGCACCGAGTTCTTCATCAAGACCGGGCTGGTGTTGCTCGGCGGCACCGTGGTGCTGTCGGTGATCCTGCGGGCCGCAGGGCCGGCGGTGCTCCAGGCACTGGTGCTGATCACCGGGGTGTTCTTCTTCACCTGGTGGGTCGCGGGCAGGCTGGGGGTGGACGATCACCTTCGTGCGCTGCTGGCTTCGGCGGTGTCGATCTGCGGGGTCAGCGCGGCGATCGCCGCGGCCGGGGCGGTGAAGGCGAAGAAGGAGCACCTGGCGTACACGGCGACACTGGTCATCGTGTTCGCCCTGCCGTCGATCTTTCTTCTCCCCTGGTTGGCGCAGGTACTGGGGTTGCCGGACGCGGTGGCGGGTGCCTGGATCGGCGGCAACATCGACACCACCGCCGCGGTGAGCGCGGCCGGCGCGTTGGCGGGGGAGGACGCCCTGCAGATCGCCTCGATCGTGAAGCTCACCCAGAACGCACTCATCGGATTCGTCGCCGTGGCTCTGACCGCGTGGTTCGCGGTCAAGGTTGATCGGGGAGAGGGCGCCCCGAGGTTGCGTGCCATCGACTTCTGGCACCGTTTCCCCAAGTTCGTGATCGGCTTCGTGGCGGCGTCGGTGATCGTCACGGTGGCCGCGGAGTTCCTCGACGAGGCGACGATGGAGGGTGTGGACGCCACCGTGAAGGGCTTCCGCGACTACTTCCTGATCCTGGCGTTCGTCTCCATCGGCCTGGAGTTCGAGGCACGCTCCCTGAAGGAGGCGGGGGCCCGCCCGGTGGCGGTGTTCGGACTGGCCACCGTGTTCAACCTCGTGCTCGGCCTGCTGCTGGCCACGGTGCTGTTCGGCAGCTTCGAGGTGTGAGCGAGCGTCCGCGGTTGATCCACGGGGCGTGATCCCGCCTATGCACCTTCGACCTCCGCCGTGTCAGCGTTCCTCGGTGCTGTAGGCGACCTCGGCCACGGCGAGGTCCTGCCAACCCATGCCCACGGTCTTGAGGAGCACCGGGCCGGGGGCCTCCACGGGGCCGTCGTTGACCAGCTCGCTGAGCGTGTGCAGGTCATCGGTGCTGATCGTGGTGTTGTCGACGGCGATGCGCACATCACCGGCCTCACGCATCGCGGTGTCCACGTCCTCGACGTACACCGTGGCCCGTGACAGCAGGACGTCGTCGGTCTCCCGGGCGTCCGGCTCGTGGGACCCCATCGCGACCACCAGGGCGTCGTCACGCACCAGGGAACCGTCGAAGAGCGGTTCCCTGGCACTGGTGCAGCACAGCACCAGGTCGGCCTGCGGGACGTGGTCGGCCGGATCGGTGCCGGCGACGGCGCTGACACCGTCCTGCGTGAGTCGGGCGACCAGCTCGTCGACCTTGCTCTGGCGGCGACCCAGGACCGTGACGGAGTTGATCGGTCGCACCGCGGCGGTGGCGTGGACGTGGTTGTAGGCCTGCGGGCCCGTGCCGAACAGGACGACGTCCACCCCGTCACCGGTCCGCCCACGCCCGGGGGCGAGGTGGCGCACACCGACCGCGGAGAGCGCCGGGGTGCGGATCTCGGTCAGTGAACTGCCCTCCAGGACCGCGCTCGGCTCCAGGGTGGTGGCGTTGAACAGCAGGTAGAGGCCCTGGATCTTCGGCAGTCCGGCCGCGGGGTTGTCGGGTGCCACGCTGGCGACCTTCACCCCGGCGGAACCACGGGTCTGCGCGGGCATCAGCAGGAAGCTGCCGTGGTCGAGCGGGACGCTGCTGCGGGCGGGTGCGCCCGCGGGGTCGAGGCCGTCGCGCAGGGTCTGCTCGATCGCGTCGACGGCGGAGAGCATGGGGACGCGCTGACGGACCTCGTCGGCGGTGATGAACGGTAGAGGCATGCCGCCCAGTCAACCATCCGCCCGCCGTCCACGTGGCGGCCGGCCGCAGGAGAATACCGGCGCGGTTGGCGGGGGAGTTTTTACGTCGAGGGGCAAACATAACAATTATCCGTAACCTACAATTGCAATAAATGAGCGGTCGTAAATGGGGGAACAATTAACGTTTATCGCTAACTTTCGAACGGCGTTTATCCTGGTAGCTAGTTTGATTCACTATGCATATAAGTCTCCACATTGCGAACCTGGTGATCTATATTCGGTCCACTCCTCAACGCTGGGGAGGTCCGAAAGGAGAGGAAATGCTCGACGCAATTCTGGAACTGGCTGTCGTTCCAATCAATCTAGCCCTTGGCTTGGCCACCATTGTCATTGGTGTCATTCCGGCGGCAATCATCGGAATCATCGGAAGCTGAGGGGACTGGCAATGACCACCACCATGAGCACCACCACCAAGAAATTCGCCGTTTCGGCGTGCCTGACCATGACCGTCATGGCCGGCGGAGTCGCGACCGCGGCCGCCGACGACGTCTCGACACCCACCATCGGGTCCGCCGAAGGAATCATCTGGAACCCGAGCCACGACGAGGACCTCCGGAACTGGAACGTGTGCAGCGGTCCGGCAGCGTCGTGGGAATGGCTGCTGGCCAATTTCCGTGACCACGGTGCCGACATCCGCGAGTCGCTGTCGCCGAACAGTCTCGCCGAGCTGATCGGCCTGCCGATCAGGCTCCTCGTCCAGATCCCGGTGTACGCGATCCAGGACACCCTGTTCCACCTGCCCACCACGATCGGGGACATCCTGTCCTACTGCTCGTCAGCCCGCCCCATCACCTCCGGGTCGATCAGCGGTTCGTAGGACCGTAGGACGATCCCCCGGGACCAACCCACCTGTTGTCGACACCCCGAGCACGGCCGCACGGCCGGGTCTCGGGGTGTTTCAACCTCCAGAAGAAGGACAGGACATGTCAGACTACGACGTCACACGAAGGAACTTCGGGAAGCTCTCGGCCCTCGCGGCCGCCACAGTCATCTTCTCGCCCATGGGCCGTGCCGCGGCGGTGACCCGCGACCCGGAACTCATGTCGAACTTCCCCGAGGGGATCAAGCTCACCCAGGCGGTGTTCAGCAACTGGGACAACACCATCGTCACCGGCAAGATGTGGACCGCGGTGCCCGGGAGTGAGGACGACGTCCTCGCGCTGGCCAACTGGGCCGCGGAGAGCGGCGTGAACCTGCGTCCGTTCGGGTACCAGCACAGCTGGTCGCCGGTGGCGACCGTCGGACGTCCGCACCCGCGGACCGTCCTCGTCGACGTGCGCGAACTCGCCGGCGTCACCGCGACGACGGACTCCACGGTCACCGCGTGGTGCGGGACCAGGATGGACGACCTCCTGGAACGGATCCACGGGGTCGGAAGGACGCTGCTCTCCGTCCCCGCCCCGGGGGGACATCACCGTGGTGGGTGCGGTGGCGGTCAACGGCCACGGCACGGGACTCTCCACCGTCGACGAGCCCCACACCGACGGCCGGACGCTGTCCACCATGAGCAACCTGATCACGCAACTGAGGTTCCTCGAGTGGGACCACGACACCGGGACCTACCGGGCGACCACGGTGAACAGGGACGATCCCCGATGCGCGGCGCTACTGACCTGCCTGGGGTCATGCTTCATCATCAGCGTGACGCTGCAGACCGCCCCGGACGTCAACGTCCACTGCATCAACAGGACCGACATCGACATCGACGACATCCTGGCAGCACCGGAGGACGCGGGGGAGAACTCGTTGACCTCCCTGCTCGAGGTCAACGGACGGGTCGGGTTCATCTGGTACTGCTTCACCAGGACACCCTGGGTGCAGATCTGGCGGCGGGCGGACCAACGCCCCGCCGGGGCCAGGCGGGTCACCGGGCCGTACAACTACCCCTTCGCCGACACCCTCCCGGACGTCGCCGCGAACACCCTGGAGAAGATCGTCTCCGGGCAGGACCGGCTCGCACCGGCCTTCGGGAGCTTCATGTTGTCCGCCACCAAGGCCGGGCTGACGGCGACGGGGGCGCGCAACATGTGGGGGCCGAACAAGTGCTTCGTCCACTTCGTGCGGCCGACCACGCTGAAGGTCGCGGCCAGCAGCATCGGTGCCGTCGTCCCACGCAGCGAGCTCCAACGGGTCGCCCACGACTTCTCCGCGGTGTACACCAGCCTCCTGGACACCTACCGGGGTCAGCGGAAGTACCCGATCAACGGCGTCGTCGAACTCAGGGTCAGCGAGGTCGACGACCCCGCCCACAGCGTGGTCGCCGGCGCCGTGGCGTCCTCGCTCTCCGGCGCCTCCCGTGTACCGGGGAGTCCGGAGAAGGACACCGTGATCTGGTTGGACGTCCTGACCCTGCCGGGCACCCCGCACGCCGACGAGTTCTACGCCGAGCTGGAGGAGACCCTGCGCTCCCGAATCGGCGGCTACGCGACACTGCGGGGTGAATGGGCCAAACGGTGGGCGCACACCCCGGCCGGCCCCTGGACCAACAGCAGCCTCTCGGACCTCTACGTCGACTCATTGCCGGACGCCAGGGACGCCGTCGCCGAGCTGCGCGGCAACGACCCGAAGGGCGTCTTCGCCTCACCGTTCGTGACCACCCTTTTCGCCTGAAGAAAGTAGACCACCATGTTTCTCGATGCCGTGTACGGAATCGTCCTGTCCTCGCTCGACGCGATCGCCTCGTCGGTCCGGCTGGACTTCCCGACCTTGTCCGACAGTCTCGTCTCCCTCACCGGCGGCCTCGTGGCCCTCGGCTCGTCCGTCACCGCCCTCGGATCGACCGGGCTGAGCCTGTCGATCCTGGGCAGCTGACACCCCACCCCGCCGTACAACCGGAAGGACAACCATGAGAATTCGCCCGATCACCACAGTGACCACAGTGACCTCAGTGACCACCGTAACGGCCGCCGCCGTGCTGGCCGTCGGCCTCGTCGGCTGCTCCGCCCCCGAGGACGCAACCGCGGTGGCCGACGCCTCGACACAGCAGGTGTCGGCGGTCAAGGACTCCTCGAACCTCGACACCGTGACCACGTTCTACGAGGACTTCTTCAACGGGCACGACGCGGCGGCGGCCGACGTCATCGCGCAGGACTACATCCAGCACAACCCCGAGCTCCCCGACGGCCGCGCCCCGTTCGTCGACTTCTTCACCGACTACTTCGAGCAGAACCCCGCCTACCGCAGCGAGATCGTGCGCACCGCGGAGGACGGAGACCTGGTGTACCTCCACGTGCACTCCACCAACGGCCCCGACGACCGGGGCCAGGCAGTGGTCGACATCTTCCGCGTCGTCGACGGGGAGATCACGGAGCACTGGGACGTGATCCAGGACGTGCCGGCCACGTCAGCCAACTCCAACACCATGTTCTAGCGCGACCTGTCCTAGCGCCACGTGACGGAGGCCGGTCGCGTCCGGTCGTCGGAGGCGCCGGGGACGCCGCCGCCGTAGTCGAACCGCAGACCGACCGGCACGCTCGGCCAGTCGGGGTCGGCGGGGGCGTGCGACAACACGCCGCGGGCGTAGTGGCGTCCCGCGACCAGCTCGCTCTGGGTGACGGGCAGACGGCTGACCGGGGGGATCCCGCAGCCGTCGTCCACGCTGCCGACCACCTGGTTCCCGTTGAGGCCGTCCCGGCTCATGGGGACCATCATCGGTGTGGGGACCGCCGAGGTGGCGTCCGGCAGCGCGGTGAGGACGACGGGGTCGTCGGTGAAGCGGGGGACCGCGCCGAGGTACACGATGTCGAAGGCGAAACACAGGTAGTGGTCGACGCCGTCACCGGCGAGGGGGTCGAGCAGGCTCACGCTCTCCCGGCCACGCGGGACGCCGTCGTGGGCGGTGATCGACCACACGAGCAGCCTGCCCTCCTCGTCCGCCGTGGCGACCGTCGCGGCGTCGCCGAACGCCAGCGACGAGCCGGGCGCGGTCAGCACGACCTCCCGGCCGTTGGGGTAGAGGTACACCGGCAGCGGCACCTCGTCCTGGGAGGGATTCTGGGAGGGTCCCTGCGTGGGGTCCTGACTGGATTCTTCGGACGGTGCCGCGGAGGCGGTCTCACCACCGCGGCCCGTGCCGCCGATCGTCGAGGGCGGGCGGACGTGCTTGCCGCCGCCGTTGCCGACGGGATCACTGTTCCCGTCGTTCCCGCCGGCGCCGCCGCCGTCACCACCGCACGCGGACACGGAGAACAGCAGGGAGGCGGCGAGACAGGTCGACAACACGCTGGTTCGCTTCACGGAACGTCCTTTCTTCATGAGCTCGGGGTCGGTGTCGGTGTCGGGTTCGGGGTGCGGCCCACGCCCCGTGTCGCGAACCGGCAGATCCGCGACACGATCTCCTCCAACGGGCCCCGGCCCCGCACCAGGGTCCAGACGACGGCGAAGAGAACCGCCCCCACGATCTGGACGATGAGGAGGGTGACCCTGTTGTCACAGTCCGCGTCCAACGCGAACTTGAGGAACAGCAGGTGCGAGACGTAGATGGTCAGGGTCATCGAGCCGACTGCGATGAGGGGGGTGAGCAGTTCCCGCACACCACTGGCGATCAGGAGGAACACGCCGATCGCCAGCACCGCCAGCCCGGCCGCGGAGACGACGGACAAGGTGGTGTTGGTATGGGGACCCGAGGTCGCCAACCACCACCACGTGTCCGTGGGGAGGTGTCCGTCCGGCCCGTAGTCCAGGACCTCCTGGATGTCGGTCGCGTCGTAGCCGTCCGTCAGTTCGTAGATGTTGCGGAACACCCGGCCGTAGTCGAGCAGGAACGTCGAGAGCAGGATGCCGAACGCGGCCGTACCGCCGCCGACGACGACCAGCCAGATGTGCGTGACCACGGAGCGCAGGTCCAGCCTGCCCAGGGTCATCCCGACGCAGATGTAGGCCATCCAGGTCACGGCCGGGTAGGTTCCACCGACCGTGAGGGTGATCAGCATGTCGAGCGGGTTGTCGGCGACGTCCGAGAAGCTGGGGTTGAGCGTCGTGGTGTAGCCGCCCCACGCGGCCACCAGCCTGATGACCACCGGCCCGAGCGCGGTGAAGAGGAGGGCGAAGGCCAGGAGATGACGGATCCGCAGCCCCGTCAGCGCTATGGCCACCAGGAACATCAGGGCGTAGTAGGGGAGGATGTTGTACACGGGGACCCCCACCTGGTCGAGGAGGAGCCCGATAGCCAGGATGATGAGGGCGCGCACGGCCAGCGACACCCTGTCACGGCGCAGGCGCAGGCCCGTGTGCGGGTTGTTGGCCCCGGTGATGAGGGCGATGGTGACACCGGCGAGCACTCCGAAGAGCGCCGACGAATGCCCTGCGAACAGCCTCCACACCATCGTCGGCTCGCCGGTCAGCTCGTTGTAGGCCGGCATCGTGTGGACCGCGACCATCCCCAGGAGCGCGAAGCCCCGCGCCGCGTCCAGTCCTGTGATCCGGCGCGGGTCATCGACGGGTCCGAAGGCGGCCCGCCTGCTCCACCGTTGCACGGAACCGTGGGACTCGCCCAGCGGCGGGGGAGGTGCGAAGGACGTGGGGTCCAGCTCGTGTTCACCGTCCCAGATGGGACGGACCCGCGCCGGGCCGGGCAGGGGCCGGACGCTGTCGGCGGCGGCCTCCTTCGGGACGCCCGGTGCGTCCGGCAGTGCTCCGGTGCCGGACGCGGGCACCAGGGATGCAGGGCGGCTGGGCCAGGTGTCGGGGCGGGCTCGTGCACCGCCTGTTTCGGGCGAGGTGTCCAAGGTATTTTCCTAACGGTTGACGTGGGTGACGGGATTGCCGGCCCACACGGAGTCGGAGGGGATGGCGTCCCCACGCAGGACCAGGGAGCCGGGACGCACGGTCGTCCGGGGGCCGATCGAGGCCCCGGGGAGCAGGAAGCTGTTCGGTCCGAGAGTGGATCCCGCGCCCAGGGAGACGTGGTCCAGGGACATCACGCGGTCGTGGAAGAGGTGGGTCTGCAGGACGGTGCCGCGGTTGACCGTCGCGTGGTCGTCGATGGAGATGATGTCGAACTCGGGGAGCCACCACGTCTCGCACCAGACCGCCCTGCCCACGCGGGTTCCCATGAGCCGGCACCACCAGTTGTAGAGCGGGGAGCCCAGGGAGACCCGGATGAGGGAGGGGACGGCGAGCATCTCGACGAAGTTGTCCACGAGTTCACTGCGCCACACGAAGGTCGAGTACAGCGTGCGTTCCCCCGCGGTGAACCGGCCCACGATGAGCCACTTCGCCAGCACCGGAACGAGGCAGGCCACCACGCCTGCGACGAGCACGATCGGCACCGACCACAGGCAGACCGTCCAGATCCCGGGCCAGCCGGGTTCCGACCGCATGTAGACCGTGGTCCCCGCCCAGACGATGAACAGGTCGAGGTAGGCGGCGATGACCGGTGGGACGAGGCGGAGGAATTCCACGCTGGCACGCGCGCCCCGGAGCCCCGGCCCCGGGTTGAAGGTCTTCGACAGGTCTGCCTCGACATGGCGGCGGGGGATCTCCCTGGTCTGGCGGCCCAGCCACGAGGTCCCGCGCTCCGCCCGGTAGGGCGTCGAGGAGAGCACGGCGATCAACGACTTCTCCGGGAGGTCGTAGTCCGGCCCGACGATGCCGGAGTTGCCGACGAAGGACCCGTTGCCGAGGACGGTGGTCCCCACATGGATCCAGCCGGCACGGTGCCGCGAGGCGGTGCACATGGAGTGGTCGGCGAGGAAGCACCTGTCACCGATGGAGGTGAGGTGCGGGATCGTCTCGACCGTGGAGATCTCGTTGCCCTGGCCGACCCTCGCCCCGAGCAGTCGGAGGAATGCGGGCGTGTACCACGCCGCGTAGAGGAAGTAGGTCGAGGTGAGCGTCTTCTGCATCATCGTGTGGGTGAGCCACAACGCCCAGCCCGTGGTCGATTCGGTCGGGAAGTACCCGGGGCGGATTAGCAGCGAGGACAGCCGCACGGTCACGATGACCAGCGAGATCCACGTGAGGATGGTGAGCAGGGTGAACACCGGGACCCAGGCGGCGAAGGTGGGGAAGACGTCCTCGTAGCGGGTGCGTTCCACCACGTGCGGCAGAACCAGGAACGTCCCCGGCAGGATCGCCAGGAGCGGCAGCAACCCCATCCATGCGAGGCCGACCATGTAGAGGAGCCGGTGCGGCAGGCGCGAGAGTGTCCCCACCGCGCCGTCGCCGGCCGCGTCCTCGGGGCTCTGCTCCGGCCACGTGAGGCCCGCCTCCCCCCAGTCGGCCGGGGGTGAACCACCGTAGAGCCGGTGGGCGGGCACCCATCCAGCGACGGAGGAGCCTGCGAGGATCTCGCACCCGTCGCGCAGGTCGGCGCCGGGCCCCAGCCAACTCCGCATGCCGACCCGTACCTCGTCGCCGACCCGGATGACCCCGACATGGAGCGTGTCGCCGTCGAGCCAGTGGCCGTTGACGTCGACCTCGTGCTCCAGGGTGGTGTCGTCGCCCACGGACAGCAGGCCGGTCACCGGCGGGAAGGTCTGGAGCTCCGTGCCGCGTCCGACACGGCAACCGAACAGGCGGAAGAGCACCGGCGTCACCGGTGTGCCCAGCAGCGGTTCCAGTTTGAGGTAGGTGAGGACGCGCTCGGCGGCCCATATCCTCAGGTGGACCAGCCCGCCGCGAGGGTAGGTGCCCGGCGTGATCCGGTGGGTGAGCAGACGTGCCACGACCGTCGCCTGGACGACCTTCCCCGGCAGCGAGAACAGGACGAGCCAACCGACGAGAAGTGGCGCCAGGGGCGGGTAGGGGACCCAGCCGGCCTCGAAGAAGAAGGCGAGGGCCCAGATGACCAGGATGGAGCCGACGATGTAGCGGGCCGCGTTGAGGACGTAGATGCCGCAGACCACGAGGAACTGGACGACGCCGGACCACCAGGGCATTCCGGCCGGCATCGGCCGGGACTCGTTGCTCTCCCGGAGACCGGCCACGTAGTCCGCCATGCCCGTCAACGTGGAGTGGTCGTAGAGCGCCCCGATGTTGACGGCCGGGTGCGTGGCGCGCAGCGAGGTGGCGAGCTTGGCGATGGCCACGGAGGACCCGCCGAGGTCGAAGAAGTCCGAGTCGGCGTCCAGGGGTACCGGCCCCAGCAGGTCGGTCCACATCTGCCCGAGCGCGTGCAGTTCCGCCGGCAGCGTGGAGATCCCTCCGCCGTCGTCCGGCAGCGGCCAGGGCAAGGCCGAGCGGTCGACCTTCCCGGAGGTCTTCAGCGGCAGTTCCGCCACCGTGCACAGCGTGGGGGAGATGCCTCCGGGCAGCACGGCCCGCAGATGCTCCCGGGCGGCCCTGAGGTCGATCTGCTCACCGGTCTGCTGGTGCCGGTCGTCCGGGACGACGTAGCCGACGATGACGTCCGACCCCGCCGGGGTCGTCTGTTTGGCGGCCGCCGCCGCACCGACACCCTCGATCGTCGCGAGCGCACGGTCGATCTCGCCGAGTTCCATGCGGCGTCCGCCGAACTTGATCTGGTCGTCGGCACGGCCGGCGAAGACGAGCCCCTCGCGGTCGGCGACGACGAGGTCGCCGGTGCGGTAGGCGCGGTCCCAGCCGAGGGCGGGGAGCGGCGCGTAGACCTCGGCGTCCTTCACAGGGTCGAGGTAGCGGCCCAGTCCCACCCCGGCGACGACGAGTTCGCCGGACTCTCCCCAGCGCACCGGCTCACCGGTGGACGGGTCGACCACGGCGAGCCTCCACCCGGGTGTCGCCCTGCCGATACGTACCGGCTGACCGTCCTGGACCTCGTCCATCAGCTGGCCGGTCGATATGACCGTGGCCTCGGTGGGGCCGTAGGTGTTCCACAACTCCCTGCCGTCCCTGGCGAGCCGGTTCACGAGCTCGACGGGGAGGGCCTCGCCCCCGAAGATCAGCAGGCGGACGTTGTCGAGGGCGTCGACCGGCCAGAACGACGCCAGCGTGGGCACCGTCGACACCGCGCTGATCCGGTTGTTCGTGATCCAGGCTCCGAGGGAGTCGCCAGAACGCACCACGTCACGCGGCGCGGCGACGAGGGCGGCGCCGTAGCGCCAGGCGAGCCACATCTCCTCACAGGAGGCGTCGAAGGCGACGGACAGCCCCGCCATGACCCGGTCACCCGGGTGCAGGGGGTCGCGGGTCAGGTACATCCTGGCCTCGGCGTCGACGAGGGCCGCCGCGGCGCGGTGGGTGACGGCCACGCCCTTCGGTGTCCCCGTGGAGCCGGAGGTGAAGATGATCCAGGCGTCGTCGTCCACCGTGGGGGAGGACGGAGCGTCCGGCGTGGGCGTGGCCGGGCGCGGTTCCCGCGCCGGGTCCAGGGCGAGGCCGGCGCCGAAGACGGCGGCGACGTCGGCCTCGGCCCAGATCTTGCGTGCCCGCGCATCGGGGTCGTCCCAGTCCACCGGGACGTAGGCGGCTCCGGCCGCCAGGGTGGCGAGGATCGCCACGTAGAGGTCGGTCGTGCCGGACGGTACGCGCACACCAACCCGGTCCCCGGGCCGGATGCCTGCCCGGGTCAGCCGCTCGACCTGCTCGGCGATGCTG
Source organism: Corynebacterium sp. AOP40-4SA-5 (assembly GCF_052377355.1). Classification (NCBI taxonomy): domain Bacteria; kingdom Bacillati; phylum Actinomycetota; class Actinomycetes; order Mycobacteriales; family Corynebacteriaceae; genus Corynebacterium; species Corynebacterium sp. AOP40-4SA-5. The sequence continues at coordinate 7,903 of NZ_JBQSWS010000028.1, read as the reverse complement.
GCGGCCAGTTGCTCGTAGGTGAGTTCGGTGTCCCCGCCCACCAGGGCCAGGGCGTCGGGGTGGGCGACCGTGGTGCTGTTGAGGATGTCGATCAGCGTTCGCGGGGCCGGTGCCTGCGCGACACCGAAGATGGCGGACGACGGATGGTCGGTCGCGCTGTCATGGACCGGCCTGTGTACGTCCTGTGGTGAACTACGTTTCATTGATGTCCCTACCGTCGAGGATTCTTCCTTTTTCTCCCGTGACCGACTGGTGGGGCATCCGGGCGCCCGGATGTCCCTTTCTGAATGGCGAGGTGCATGGATCTGGCGGAAACGGACACAGATGGTTGGCACGACAAGTACGTTGTTAATTGACGTAAACTCGTCAGTTCCAGCGGGTCGGGTGACCTCTGTTCTCATTCAGTTAGTCGGCGTTTTTCTGGAAGGACCGTTACATGTCCTTCGGTGGGCGCGACTATAGAAGTCATGTGACCGGACCCACCACTTTTGACGGTGTCTGATTTATGGCACGAGGGAAACCTTTATGGATATCGGGCAATTAAGATCAGCGCGAATGAAATTGAGCAGACCGGGAGTAATTCTGCGCATTCTGACGGATTCGCGCACGTCAAACAGAGGTATTTGCCAAGAAAATGCCCCCACGCTATATAGCCGAGCATTGCTGAAGTGTAGGCGTGGGTAACGAACGGATGTCGGCATCGTGAGGGTTTGTTTCCGTACTCACATCAAATAATTCTCGCGGAGGCGGCGGTGCCGGCGGTGTCGGTGCCGGGGTCAGGCGCCCAGTCCCGTCCATGTGGTGAAGTCGGGCAGCGTCATGTCGGCGGACGTGGAGTGGGCCACCAGGGTGAGGAACTCCCGCGCCGCCGGCGAGAGTGTGCGGGTGGTGTCCTGCAGTACGCCGATCGTCCTGGTGACCGGTTCGCCGCGGAAGGGGCGCAGGACCACGCCGGCGACGCGGGTCATGGGGATCACGAAGCCGGGGACGGCGGAGATGCCGAGGTTCGCCGCGCACAGGCCCGTCACCGCCGAGATCGTCCCGGCGGTCACGGTCTGGGACGGGCGGATGCCACGGGCGGCGAGTTCGCGGTCGGTGATGCGTCGTACGGAGCTGGCCTCGGTGAAGGAGACGAAGGAGTCGCCGGCGAGGTCCTCCCAGTCGATGGCGTCCCGGTCGGCCAGGCGGTGGGTCACCGGCAGGATGCAGGCGAAGTGTTCCTCGGCGATGGGGGAGAAGCGGAAGTGGTCCGGGAGGCTGTCGAGCAGCTCGGGGTCCTCTGCGGTGATGGCCAGGTCCACCGTGCCGTAGCGGCACTGCTCGATGATGTTGGCGGCCATGAGGTCCTGCAGACTGACGCCCACGTTGGAGAAGGTGCGGCGGAAGCGGTCGATGAACGGCGGCAGCAGGGTGGCGGCGAGTGATGGCAGTGTGGCCAGGCGCAGTTCCCCGCTGGGCCCGCGCAGGTAGCTGGCGAGGTTGTTGATCTCCCGGTCGTAGGTCTCCAGGACCACCCGGGCGGCGCGCAGGAACTCGGTGCCGGCGTCGGTGAGGGCGAAGCTGCGGGTGGTGCGGTCGAACAGGCGCGCGCCGGTGGCCTTCTCGACCTGGGAGACGGTGCGGCTCAGCGAGGACTGTGACTGCCCCAGGCGGTCGGCGGCGAGGGTGAATCCGCCCTGGTCGGCGACGCAGACGGTGGCGCGCATCTGCTCGACGGTGATGTCAGTTATCCGCATACCGCAAGAATCTATGCAAGATTATTGTTTGACGCAACTAAATGCGGCGGCTCATAATCGGATCATCCACGCGACCCAGGTCACAGGACCGCCATCTCGGCCGACCGACCTGACCAGGGTCCGCACCCCTTCCGCCGACAAAGGAGAGCCTCGTGCTTGCTCTGTACGGATTCCTCACCGTGGGGATCTTCCTGGCACTCACCCTGTTCACCCGCACCTCCGTGCTGGTGGGCCTGGTCCTCGTGCCGATCGTCTTCGCCGTGCTCGCCGGCCACGGCGGTGACCTGGGCGACTTCATCGGCGCGGGCCTGCTGCAGGTCGCTCCCATCGCGGTGATGATGACCTTCGCCATCCTCTTCTTCTCGGTGATGATGGAGGCGGGCCTGTTCGACCCGCTGATCCGCCGGATGGTCGCCTGGGCCAAGGGCGACCCGGTGAAGATCGCCATCGGCACCGCACTGGTCACCATGTGCGTGCATCTGGACGGCGACGGTGCCGCGACGTTCCTGATCACCCTGTCGGCCTTCCTGCCGATCTACCGTCGGATCGGGATGCGCCCGATCGCCCTCACTGCGATCGTCGCCCTCGGCGCGGGCCTGATGAACATGCTGCCCTGGGGCGGGCCGACCATCCGCGCGATGGCCGCCCTGGACATGGACGCCTCCGAGGTCTTCACCCCGATGATCATCCCCATGATCGCCGGCGGCGTGTGGGTGCTGGTGGCGACCTACATCATCGGACGCATGGAGCGGAAGCGCATCGGCACCATCCGGCTGGACGCTGACAACACAGCGCAGGACGTCCCGCAGGACGCAACGGCCGCCGCAGCGTCCGACGCTGTCGACCCCGTCGACCCCGTCGACCCCGTCGACCCCGTCGACGAGGCCGACCACGCCCGCCGCGACGCGGGCGTCCCTCGGTGGCGCATGGCGGTGAACCTGGTGCTCACCCTCGCCCTCGTGGCGGTGCTGTTCACCCACGCCGTGCCGATGGAGGTGTGCTTCATCGTGGCGTTCACCCTCGCTGCCTGCGTGAACATCCCGAAGTGGAAGGACCAGCAGAAGCTCTTCCGTGACCACGGCGCTAACGTGGTGCTGGTGACCTCGATGGTCTTCGCCGCGGGCGTGTTCACCGGCATCCTCGGCAACTCCGGCATGATCGAGAACATGGCGCAGAGCCTCGCGGACGTGATTCCCGAGAGCTTCGGCAGTGTGCTGCCCGTGCTCGTCTCGGTCGTCTCGATGCCGCTGAGCCTGGTGTTCACCCCGGACGCCTTCTACTTCGGCGTCCTGCCGGTCTTCGCCCACACCGCCGAGGTCATGGGTGCCGACCCCGCGATGATCGCCCGCGGCGCGATCGCCGGGCAGATGACCACCGGCTTCCCGCTGAGCCCGCTGACGGCGTCCACGTTCATCCTCATCGGCATGGCGAAGGTGGAGCTGGGCAAGCACCAGCGGTTCACCTTCCTGTGGGCGTGGGGAACCACCATCGTGATCACCGTGACCGCGGTCATCACCGGCGCCCTGACGTTCTAGCCCTGACGTTCTAGCACTGACTTTCTAGGAGATACTTTCGATGAGAACCATCAGAATCGGTTCCGGCGCAGGGTTCGCCGGCGACCGCCTCGACCCGGCCGTGAAGCTCGCCAAGGACGCCGAGCTCGACTACCTCGTGTTCGAGTGTCTCGGGGAGCGCACCGTCGCCGCTGGGCAGCTGCGTCGGTTGAGCGACCCGGACGCCGGCTACGACCCGCTGCTGGAGACCCGGATGCGCGCCGTCCTGCCGCACACCGTTGCCCACGGCACCACCGTGGTGACGAACTCCGGCGCGGCGAACCCGGAGGCCGCCGCGCGGCTGATCGCCAAGGTCGCCGCCGAGGTCGTCCCGGAACGCGCCGTGATGGTGGCCTACCTCACCGGCGACAGCGTCCTGCAGCAGGTGCGGTCAGAGGACCCGCAGGTGTGGGAGACCGGCGAGGCCCTGTCGGCAGAGACTACGGAATCGGCGGGGCTGGTCTCCGCGCACGCCTACCTGGGTGTGGAGCAGGTCCTGCCCGCCTTCGACATTGGGGCGGACGTGGTGGTCACCGGGCGCCTGGCCGACCCGTCTCTGTTCCTGGCACCGATGGTGCACGAGTTCGGGTGGGACCTGGACGACTGGGCGCGCCTGGGTGCCGGCACCTTCGTGGGCCACCTGCTGGAGTGCGCCGGGCAGGTCACCGGCGGCTACTTCGCCGACCCGGTGACCAAACCGGTGCCCGGCATGGCCGACCTCGGGTTCCCCTTTGCAGATGTTGCTGAGGATGCCACCGCGGTACTCGGCAAGCTGGCCGACACCGGCGGCATGCTCACCCGGCAGACCGTGCGTGAGCAGATGCTCTACGAGGTCGCCGACCCGGCGGCCTACCTCACCCCGGACGTGACCGCCGACTTCTCCGGCGTGAGTATCGAGGAGGTCGGGCAGGACGCCGTGCGTGTCAGCGGCGCCACGGGGCGCCCGCGGACCGGGACGTTGAAGGTCACCCTCGGCTTCCGCGGCGGCTGGTTGGGCGAGGGCCAGATCAGCTACGCCGGGCCGCGAGCCCGCGAGCGCGCGGACCTGGCGTGGGACATCGTGCGGCAGCGTCTGCACACGGTGCACGGTATCGACCCTGAGCAGGTCAGCGTGGAGTTCATCGGTACCGGTGCGGCGTTCCGGAACATGACCCCCGCTGCTTCCGAACCCCCGGAGGTGCGGGTGCGCGTGGCCGCGCGGGTGGGCACCAGGGAGCAGGCGCACGCCGTCGGCTGGGAGGTCGAGGCCCTGTACTGCGCCGGGCCTGCCGCCGGCGGGGGAGCGCGCAAGGGCCTCAGCGAGGTCCTGGCGATCCGCTCGACCCTGCTGCCGCGCGAACACATCGCCGCAGAAGTGAACACGGTGAGTACCGAGAGCATGATGAACACAGCGGAAGGAACCCTCTGATGACCGTCCTCGACACCTACGCCGACGCCCGCACGGGCGACAAGGGCGACACCCTCATCGTCGCCGTCCTGCCGCGCAGCAGCGCCGACCATGCATTACTGCGCGACCGGCTCACCGCATCCGCGGTGGCGGAGCACTTCCGGTGTAGAACGGAGGATGTCACCGTGCGGGACGTCACCGCCGTGGAGTCCTTCGTCTGTGAACTGCGCGGCGTGCTCGGCGGCGGGGTCACCGGCTCGCCGGTCCTCGACGGTCACGGCAAGACACTCAGCTACCACATGCTCACCCTCCCGATCGGAGAACTGGAGACCCGATGAACCACACATCAACCGGCCCGACCTCGAAGGTCGTCGCCACCGCGCAGGAGGCCGTGCGCGACGTGAGCGACGGCGCACGCCTGGCCGTCGGCGGCTTCGGCCTCAACGGCATCCCCGACACCCTGATCTCCGCCCTCGTGGAGACCGGGGTGGGGGAGCTGGAGATCTACTCGAACAACTGCGGCGTCGACGACTGTGGCCTGGGCCTGCTGCTGAACAACCGGCAGGTGCGGCGCGTCGTGGCGTCGTACGTGGGGGAGAACAAGGAGTTCGCCCGCCAGTACCTCGCCGGCGAGCTGGAGGTCGAGCTCACCCCGCAGGGCACGCTCGCGGAGAAGCTGCGCGCGGCCGGTGTGGGCGTACCGGCGTTCTACACGCCGGCGGGCGTGGGCACGCCCATCGCCGACGGCGGTCTGCCGTGGAAGTACCGGGAGGACGGCTCGGTCGCCGTGGCGTCCCCGCCGAAGGAGGTCCGCGAGTTCGGTGGGCGTCGCTTCGTGTTGGAGGAGGCGCTTCCCGCGGACGTCGCCCTGGTGCACGCGGAGGTGGGGGACACGGAGGGCAACCTGGTGTTCGCCAAGTCGGCGATGAACTTCAACCCGCTGTGCGCGATGGCTGGCACGATGACGATCGCCGAGGTGGAGCGTCTGGTCGAACCCGGCGAGATCGACCCGGCGCAGGTGCACCTGCCGGGCATTTTCGTGCACCGAGTGGTGGAGACCGGGGAGCAGGACAAGCGGATCGAGAAGAGGACGGTGTCGGCATGAGCTGGACCAAGGAGCAGATGGCGGCGCGTGCCGCCCAGGAGCTGGAGAACGGTCAGTACGTGAACCTGGGCATCGGTATGCCCACGCTGATCCCGAACCACCTGCCGGAGGGGGTGCACGTGGTGCTGCACAGCGAGAACGGCATCCTGGGCACTGGGCCGTACCCCACGGAGGATCAGCTGGACGCCGACCTGATCAACGCCGGCAAGGAGACGGTGACGGTGAACCCGGGTGCGGCGTTCTTCGACTCCTCGTTGTCCTTCGGCATGATCCGTGGCGGGCACGTGGATGTGGCGGTGCTCGGCGGGATGGAGGTCTCGCGCCACGGTGACCTGGCGAACTGGATGGTGCCGGGCAAGATGGTGAAGGGCATGGGCGGGGCGATGGACCTGGTGCACGGTGCGCGCAAGGTGATCGTGCTGATGAACCATGTGGCGAAGGACGGTTCGCCGAAGATCCTGTCGGAGTGCACGTTGCCGCTGACCGGCCAGGGCGTGGTGGACCGCATCATCACGGACCTGGCGGTGATTGATGTGGTGCGCGATGGTGACGCAGGGTTCGGCGGACGTCTGGTGCTGCGCGAGACCGCGCCTGGAGTGAGCGTGGAGGATGTTGCGGCGGCGACCGGGGTGGAGCTGGAAGACGGGCTCAACGCAGGCGATGATGTCGACTGAGTTCACGGACCGAATAGCGGGGTGACCGTGCGGCCTGGTCGAAGCCCGCGCGACGTGTGCGAGGGGTCCGCGTGTGGTGCTGGACCTCCAGTAGTTCTTTCAATCTCTATCGGCCGCAGAACAATCAAACCTAAATTTTGACATCTAGATACCTAAATCCTCCGCCGTAGCGTTGATTGTTTTTGAGATAGTCGTTTGACTTCCGGATTATGGCGCTTGAGGTGTCATCTGCCTCGGGCATCGTTTCGACTCCGAACTCCACTTTTCCGCCCTTGTCGTGGTGAAAGTAGATATCTGTAATGCGATAAGCGGTTATCGGCGTTCCTCTTCGGCAGGCAACGAGGTAGTCGAGATTTTCCGCCTTTTTGTGATTCATCCGCCAATACATGCGCGTCGAATTCTTAAGGTCTTCTCCTTGGCTATCCATCTTTTCGCGATAGCCGTACCCGCTTCTTTTGTCGCTGTCTTCATCGTTCCAGTCTCCTAGAATTATCAAGGCGATGGAGAACATTTTGCTCTTAGATCGGGATTTGTTGGACTCGTCACCGCTCTTGCTAGTTCTAGTTGCCTTATGCTCGACAGAATTGTCGTGGGTGATAATGGAAGTCTTGTTCTCTGGAACAATCGAAGCGGAGCAGGGTGAGAACTTTGGGTAGTCACCCTGGACGAAATGTAGAGCTTTATCAAAGTCGGAAGAGGTTCTTCCTCCGGGAATGCCATCTGTGAGGCAGATGAAGCTACGGCCCCTGCGAAGGAGGTCAACCGGATCCTCCCGCTGGCGAATTGACTCCTTGACCTGACTCGCAGCGACGAGAACTGCAGAAGTGGCTTCGACTGAGTTGTGAGACGTAGTCCCGCAACGGTCCAGGGTGACCGTGTCGTCATGCGCGTGTTCTAGTTCGGGATAGAAGAGGTAGTACGCCGCGAAGTTTAGACCTTTCTGGCCGACAAGGGTATCGTACTGGTCTCGTGCCCTATTCTCGATGGTGGGCCAATTGATCTTCTTGAAGCGACCGTCCTTGTTCCTCTGGATCTTCTTCGCCTGGATGAGAAGTACTACCTGCTTCTTGCTTTTAGAATCAACTATCCTATAGATGAAGTCGGCTCCGACCGACTTCTCTTGTTTTTTCGTGAGGAGGCCGACATGCGATCCTTCGACCTCCTGCGAGAAAGTTGAATCCCAGTGGGAGCAATCATCTTGCCTGCAGGTGGGGCATGGGGCTTGAATTCTATAGTGGGAGCCAGTCAGAAATCCGACGAGTAATTCTGTAAGTGTCTCTTCCTGGAAAGCTTTCGACTGAGGATTGTTGAGAGTCGGCAACCGGTATATAGACTCAGTCGAGAGTCGAAATGCAGCTGGAAGGTCCGTGAATAGTTCTGCCACTACATCTCCTAAAGGGGAATGATACTTCTAAGGATCGCCATTATTTGTTTATTGAGGCAACTGC
>NZ_JBQSWS010000027.1:0-34680 GCF_052377355.1 Corynebacterium sp. AOP40-4SA-5 | reverse complement strand
CGTTGTCGCCGATTCCCCGCTACAGGCCCCGACAGCGCCTCGAGCCGGACCTCCCCAGGGCACAACGAAGCCCCCGTGACCGGATGGTCGCGGGGGCTGAGATCCCGAAGGGGAAGGGTGAAGGCGATCAGGAAAGCAGAAGGCAGGCCTGGGCGGTCCTACTCCGTGTGCTCCTCCAGCAGCGGCACGAGCTGGCCGAGGGCGTACTCGATGGCCGCGGGGGAGCCCAGTGCGTAGGCGCTGGAGATCTCCTTCGGCATGGGGAAGGAGTGGCCCTCCTCCGTGGCGGACAGACGCTGCCAGGCGCTGTTGGCCTCCACGTCCTCCGGGGTGGTTCCCACGGCGAAGGCCACGACCAGGTCGGAGTCGGCCAGGGACAGTGTCTCGTCGCTGAGCTTCACGGAGAAGCCGGTGTCCCCGGTCTCCTCCTCGGCCAAGGTCTCGTTATCCTGGAAGCCGAGGTCGAGCAGGGTGTCGTAACGCTCGGAGCCACGGATGTAGGCGCCCCAGCCCTCCGAGGACAGGGCCACCGTCGCCGCGGTCTTGTCGGCCCACTCAGGGTGGTCGTCGCGGATACCGCTGACCATGGCCTCGTAGCTGTCGTTGAGCTCGTCGCCCTCGTCCGGCAGGCCGAGCGCGGTGGAGATCATGTCGACCTGCTGCTTGCGCGGGGTCAGGTAGGAGTCGGCTCCCTCGGGCACGCCCACGGTGGTGGCGATCTCGGAGAGCTTGTCGTAGCGGTCCTGGTCGCCGGAGCTGCGCACGTCGAGGATGAGGTCGGGCTCCAGCGAGGCGATCGTCTCGAACTCGGGCTCCATGGTCCCGATGATCTCGGGGGACTCCTTGTAGGCGCCCTCGAGCCACGGGCCGACCCCGTCGCCGCCGAAGGCGAGCCAGTCGGACGCGCCGACGGGCTGCACGCCCAGGGCCAGCGCGGTCTCCGCGTCGCCCCAGCCCAGTGCGACCACGCGGGTGGGCTGCTCGTCGACGGTGACGTCGCCGAACTTCGTGGACACCGTCTGGGGGAACGTCCCCGCGGTCTCCACGGCGGAGGAGTCGGCGCCGGAGGCGGCGTCCTCCCCGTCGGAGTCGTTGTCGGAGCAGGCGGTGAGGGCGAGGGCGACACTCGCCGCGGCGAGGATGCCGACGCTGCGGCGATGATTGCGGAGTCTGAACGTCATGGAGGTCAGCCTACGCTAGCCATTGAGGTCCTTCGAGGCCAGTCGGGCACCCTCGACGAGGGACTCCAGCTTCGCCCAGGCGATCTGCTCGTGCAGGCGTCCGCCCAGACCGCAGTCGGTGGACGCCACCACGCGGTCCGGCCCGACGACCTCGGCGAAGGTCAGGATCCGGTCGGCGACGGTGCGCGGGTGCTCGACCACGTTGGTGGAGTGGCAGACTACGCCCGGGTAGATCAGCGAGCCCGCGGGGAGTTCGTGGTCGGCCCACACGCGCCACTCGTGGGCGTGCCGGGGGCTGGCGCCCTCGAAGGACAGGCCGCCGACCTCGGCGCGGAGCACCTCGTCGATGATGTCGGCCAGCGGGATGTCGGTGGTGTGCGGGCCGTGCCAGGAACCCCAGCAGATGTGCAGGCGGGTCTGCTCCTTCGGCAGTCCGGCGAGGGCGCGGTTGATGGCGTCGATGCGCACGCGGATCCACGCCTGGTAGTCGGCGACGCTGGGCTCCGGGTTGATCTGGTCCCAGGCCTCGGCGAGGTCCGGGGCGTCGATCTGCACGGTCAGTCCGGCGTCGGTGATGGCCTTGTACTCGTGGTGCAGGGCGTCGGCGCAGGCGTTGACCAGGGCGGTCTCGTCGCCGTAGTGCTCGTCGGTGAGGCGGGCGGCGGACCCCGGCGAGATCGCGGCGATGAAGCCGTCGCTGGACGTCCTGCCCGCGGCGTCCAGTGCGTGGGTGAGCAGGCGGGCGTCGGCGTCGACCTGTTCGCCGCCGATGTAACCGATCTCGCCGGTGAACTTCGGGTTGCCGACCTTGTTGCGGCCCGTGAAGATGCCGGACTCCGGGTCCTCGTAGGCGGCGGAGAAGGCGGCTCGGTCACGTCGGTCCGGGAAGGACGTCAGCCGGATGTTGCCCGGGGTGGAGCGGACCTTCTCGGCGTTGGCCCAGCGGTCGGTGTCGGTCATGGTCAGGCCGCTGAGGCGGGAGAAGATGTAGTTCCACCAGGCGCCGTAGTCGACCGCGCCGGAGGTGACGTGGCCGTACTCGCCCTCGTTGATGATGTCGAGGCCGAGGTCGACCTGGCGTTGGACGACCTTGTCCACGCCGTCCTGGAGGATGCCGAGGAACTCGTCCTGGCTGATGTCGCCGGTGCTGCGACGCAGGTTGGCGTCCAGCAGTTCGGGGGTGCGGGGCAGTGAGCCCACGTGGGTGGTGCGGATGGAAGTCATGCGCACCATCGTAGTGTTTATGTTCAGCTGCTAATCAGTCGCGTCCAGTCGGCGGCCCGCAGCCGCTCCTCGGCGAGCGCCAGGGTCTCGGCGGACTTGCAGAATGTCCAGCGCACCAGCGTGCTGACCTGCTCGTCGGGTTCCTCCACGAAGCTGCTCACCGGGATCGCCGCGACACCCACCGCCGCGGGGAGCGCCCGGCAGAACTCCTCGCCGGTGAGCCCGGTGCCCAGCGCGGCGATGTCGGTGACCAGGAAGTAGGTGCCGTCGGACGCCAGGACGTCCTGCCCGGTCTCGCGCAGGACGCCGGCGAGGCGTTCGCGGCGCCCGCGCAGTGTCGCCGTCCACGCGTCGCTCCAGTCCCCGGCGTTGTCGAGCGCCCAGGCGACCGCCGGCTGCAGCGGCGTGACGCCGACGTAGCTGAGGAACTGCTTCGCCGCGGTCACCGCCTCCAGCAGGTGCGGCGGTGCGATGGCCCAGCCGGTCTTCCAGCCGGTCACGTTGAAGCTCTTCGCCGCGCTGGACAGTGTGACCGTGCGCTCGGCCATGCCGTCGAGGGTGGCGAAGGCGGTGTGCGGGCGGTCGAATGCCAGGCGTTCGTACACCTCGTCGCTGATCACCACCGTGTCGGTGCCGCGCAGCTGCCCGGCGATGAACTCCAGGTCGTCGCCGTCCAGCACCGTGCCGGTGGGGTTGTGCGGGGAGTTGAGGATCACCGCGGCCGGGCCGTCGGCCACCGCCGCGGCGAACCTCTCCCGGTCCAGGTGCCACCTGCGCTGCGGTCCGTCGTCCAACAGCAGCCGGACGGGGCGGGCGACGGCCTCGGCCAGGTCGATCGCCGCGGAGTAGGCGTCGTACGTCGGCTCCAGGACCACGACCTCTTCCCCGCGGTTCACCAGGCCCAGCACCGAGGCGGCGATGCCCTCCGTCGCACCCACGGTGACCAGGACGTCTTGCGCGTCGACGTGGTGGCCGAGCCTCCGGGCGCGGTCGGCGGCCACCGCCTCGCGCAGCACCGGCAGGCCACGTCCCGGCCCGTACTGGTTGTTGCCGCCGGTGATCTCCGACGCCGCGCGGCGCAGCATCTCCGCCGGGCCGTCCTCGTCGGGGAAACCCTGGCCGAGGTTCGCGGCCCCGGTGCGCACCGCCTCGGCGGTGATCGTGGCGAACACGGTGGGGCCCACGCCGGCGACCCGGCCGGCCGGGGAGTGGGTGCTGTGAGGGGGAAGAGACATGCCGCCATAGTATGGGGTCATGAGCATTCAGCCGATCACCGCCACCGGGGCCGACCCGGACGAGCCCGTCGCCCTGGAACAGACCGACCCCACGACCCTGCCGAAGGGCCACCCGGTCGACGCCCAGGCCGGCAAGGACGGCATCAGCCCGCGCGCGCAGCTCACCCAGCTGCTCAACTACTTCGAGGACAACTACCCGGAGATCTTCCGCTCCCTGACCACCGACGAGGCCACCACCTCGCCGGACGGCGTGACCGCCGAGCTCAAGGACCGCACCGAACGCATGTGGGCGCGCGTGCCCGACCTGATCACGCACTGCAGCCTGCTGGTGCTCGGCGCCGGCCTGGACCACGCGATGCCGACCGCGGCGTTCCTGAAGACCGGCCCGACCGCGGAGCCGACGGCGGTGGCGGGGCTGCCGGCCACGGTGCTGCGCCCCAGCGAACCGACCGGCGCGGTGGCCGTCAGCCTGCACGGCGGGCCGGGCTGGTTCGGCGACGCCGAGGCCCACGACCAGCTGTGGCTGCCGCTGTTCGCCGCCCTGGCGGAGCGTTCCGGGGTGACGGTGGTGGACCTGGTGTACCCGCTGCCCGCCTTCGGGCAGGACGGCTCGGCCGCTTCGGCCGCTGGGGCTGCCGCCACGCAGGACGCCGTGGCCGCCGCATTCCGCGAGGTGCAGGGGTGGGCTCAGCCGGGGCAGCGCACCGGGCTGATCACCTTCGGCTCCGGCTTCGGCCTGGCCACCCACGTGCTGCAGGACGCGGCGTTCCTGCTGGCGATGTCGCCGCGCATCTCCCCGGAGCTGGTGGACGCCCCGCCGGCGTTGGCGCAGGTGCCGACGTTGGTCTCGGTGGCCTCCGAGGACTCCCGGGGGACGCCGGCCGCCGAGGTCCGCGACTTCTTCTCCGCCTGCGCCCCCTCGGCCGAGTTCCGGGCGTACCTGTCGGAGCACATCATCGGTGCGCCGGACGTGTGGCGCCGCCGGGTCAGCGATGACGCGGGGTGGCTCGCACAGCGGTAGGCGCTGTGGGCGCTGTGTTCAGAAGTGTTACCACTTTCTCGGCCGGTGTTCCGGCAAAACCCCAGGTCGCGGAAAATCTCGCCGCCGAAAAGTGGTAACACCTCCATCCCCTCTGTGACAGGATCAGCGGTATGGAAATCCTGCTGATGGCCTTCTCCCTGCTGTTCAACGTCGGGATCCCGATCGTCCTTCTGGTCGCGGCGGTGATCTTCCTGCGCGAGCACTTCTCGAAGAAGAACTGAGCGCCGGCGCTCAGCGTCTCAGGCTCACCGTTCGGCGATCAGCGAGGGCAGCGAGTGGCCGGTCTCGGTGATCGACGCGCGTAGCGCCGCCGCCGCACCGGGGCGGTCCCCGGAGCGCAGGAGGGTGACGATCTCTCGGTTCGCCGCCACGAAGGGCCGGTGGAAGTCGGGGTCGGCCCGTTCGGCGAGCAGGAACACCAGGCGCATGCGGGCGAGCAGCCGGTCCATCTCCTGGTCCAGCAGCCGGGAGCCCGCGGCCGTGACGACGCTGCGGTGGAACTGCTGGTTCGCCAGCCCGAGGTCGGTGAGGTGACCGAGGGCGAGGTGGCGTTCGGCGTCGGTGACGACCTGGTCCAGGTCGTCGACGTCGAGCATCTCGCCCCACAGCAGCGCCGCGGGTTCGATGACCGCGCGCTCGCGGTAGAGGTCACGGATGTCGTCGGTGGTGGGGGAGGCGATGAACACGCCGCGGTTCGGGATGCGGTCGATGATGCCGTCGGCGGCGAGCGCGGCGAAACACTCGCGCAGCGTATTGCGCGACACCCCGAGCTGCTGGGCGAGGACAACCTCGTTGAGTTTGGCCCCGGGGGCGTACTCGCCGGCGGACACGGCGTGGCGCAGGCGGGTGGAGGCTGACTGGGCGCGCATGGTGGTCCAGTGTAAACGAGGGGCGCGGGCCGGTTACCCCGCCGTCTCCTCCGTCGCCACCGTCGCCAGAGTCTCCTTCGCCGTCACGGCCTGCCCGGCCTGCGCGGTGATGCTCAGGACGCCGTCGGCAGGGGAGCTCACGGTGCGTTCCATCTTCATCGCTTCCACGGTCGCCACGGCCTGGCCCTCCTCGACGCGGTCACCGTCCTCGACCTTCCATGCGACGACGGTGCCGGCGAAGGGGGCCGTCACGGCGGTCCCCGAGCCGGCGGACCCCGGGCCAGTGGACTCCGGGGCGGCGTCGGCTGGAGCACCGCCCGAGGCCACGCCACGCGTCAGCAGGTCGGACGGGATCCCCACGCGGTGAAGGCGGCCGTCGATCTCCACGGAGATCTCCGTGCGCTCGGTGTAGGCGTCTTCGACGGAGCCGTCGCCGAACGCTCCGCCGGCGCCCGGGGTGTAGCAGGTGTCCACCCAGTCGGTGTAGACGCCGAAGCGGGCGTCCGGCCCGTCGGCGGTGAACGCGGGGTGGCGCACGATGTCCCGGTGGAACGGCAGGACGGTCCGCACGCCCTCGATGCGGAACTCGTCCAGTGCCGCCGTCGCGCGCCGCAGGGCGACCTCGCGGGTCGGCCCCCACACGATGAGTTTGCCGAGCAGGGAGTCGTAGAACCCGGGCACGGTTCCGCCGGCACGCACCCCGGCGTCGACGCGGATGCCGGGGCCGGTCGGGACCTCGAAGGTGCTCACGGTGCCGGGGCAGGGGACGAACCCGTTGGCGACGTCCTCGGCGTTGAGGCGGAACTCGATGGCGTGCCCGTGCGCGACCGGATCAGACCGGTCAGCGCCGCTCGAGCACAGGAAGCTGAGCTCCTCCCCGGCGGCGATGCGGAACTGCTCGGCCACGATGTCCACCCCGCTGGTCATCTCGGTGACGGGGTGCTCGACCTGCACGCGCGTGTTGACCTCGAGGAAGGACACGGTGCCACCGGCCACGATGAACTCCACCGTCCCAGCCCCCACGTAGCCGGCGGCGCGGCAGATCGCGCGGGCACCCTCGGTGATCTCCTCGCGTTGGGCGTCGGTGAGGAAAGGGGCGGGGGCCTCCTCGACGAGTTTCTGGAAACGACGCTGCGTCGAGCAGTCGCGGGTGCCGAGCACGGCCACGTTGCCGTGCGTGTCGGCGAGCACCTGCGCCTCGACGTGCCGGGGGTGCTCGAGGAACTTCTCCACGAAGCACTCGGTGCGTCCGAACGCGGCCTCGGACTCGCGCGCGGCGGACAGGAAGGCGTCCTCGATGGAATTGACGCCGTCGGATTCCCGGACGAACTTCAGTCCACGTCCGCCCCCGCCGAAGGCGGCCTTGATCACGATCGGCAGGCCGTGTTCCTCGGCGAAGTCCCGCGCCTGCTCCCACGACTCCAACGGTTCGGAGGTGCCCGGTGCCAGGGGTGCACCGACGGACTCGGCGAGCTGGCGGGCGGCGACCTTGTCGCCCAGGGTGTCGATGGTCTCCGGGGTGGGCCCGATCCAGGTCAGCCCGGCCTCGGCGACGGCGCGGGCGAAGCCGGAGTTCTCCGACAGGAAGCCGTAGCCGGGGTGCACGCAGTCCGCCCCGGCCCGCGCGGCGACGTCGAGCAGCGCGGGGATGCTCATGTAGGTCTCCGACCCGCTGGATCCCGGCAGGGCGTGGGCCTCGTCGGCGACGCGGGTGTGCAGCGCGCCGGCGTCCGGTTCGGAGTACACCGCGACGGAGCGGATTCCCAGGTCGCGGGCGGCCCGGGCGATGCGTACGGCGATCTCGCCGCGGTTGGCGATGAGGACGGTTCGGGTGTTCACAGCAACTCCTGGAAGGTGATCTCGGTACCGGGGGCGAGTTGGGCGGCCAGGTCGAGGTCCTCGGGGACCACGGTGGCGATGACGGGGTAGCCGCCGGTGACGGCGTGGTCGCGCAGGAAGACCACGGAGTTGCCGTCCGGCGGCACCTGCACGCAGCCGGGCAGCATCCCCTCGCTGGGGATCTCGCCGTCCCGGGCGCGCTGTACGGGCTCGCCGGTGAGCCGCAGGCCGATGCGGTTGGACGCGCCGCTGACCTGCCACGTCCTGCCGGTCAGCGCGTCGACGCCGTCGGTGAACCAGTCGTCGCGCGGGCCGGCGACGACGCGCAGCACCACGGGCTGCTCGTCCGGCGCACGAACCGAAGCGCAGGACGCCCCGACCACGCCGCGGGCCTCGCCCGCGCGGACCGTGTCGCCGTCCTGCAGTGGTGCCGGCCCGAGGCCGGACATGACGTCGGTGGACACCGATCCCAGCACGCTGCGTCCGGCGATGCCGCCACGCACGCCGACGTAACTGCGTAGCCCGGCGGTCGCCGCGCCGACGCTCAGCCGGCTGCCCGCCGTCAGCAGCAGCGGGACGCCGGACGCCACGGTCCGGGTGCCCACGCTCACCGGGGCCTGCGCGCCGGTGACCGCGACGACGGTGTCGACCAGCGCGGTGAGCGTCAGCCCGCCGACGTTCTCGAGGACCCCGGCACCGCGCCGGTTGCCCACCGCGTCATTGGCGGCGACGGCGGAGGCGCGGTCCGCCGCCCCCGAGGCAGACACCCCCAGGTCGCCGAAGCCGGGACGTCCCAGGTCCTCGACGAGGGTCTGCAACCCGACGTCGTCGAGGCGCAGCACCGGGCGCGCCGGTGCGTTGGCCGGCGTCCCCGATTCGGTGGGACGCGGCACCTCGGCGAGGTCGCGCACGGCCCGGTAGCGCACCACGTCGCCCGGGGCGAGCAACGCCGGCGGCTCGGCGTCGGCGTCCCAGAACCGTTCGGCGGTGGTGCCGATCAACTGCCAGCCACCCGGCGACGTGCGCGGGTAGACCGCGGAGAAGCCGCCGGCCAGTCCCACCGCCCCGGCGGGGATTGCCGTGCGCGGGCTGTCGCGCCGGGGGACGCTGAGCGCGCCCGAGGCGTCCTGCGGAGCGCAGTAGGTGAAGCCGGGGGCGAAGCCGCCGAAGGCGGCGACCCACGTGGTGGAGGTGTGCCAGTCGACCAGCTCCTGGCCGGACATGCCGAGTGTGTCGGCGAGGTCGGCCAGGTCCTCGCCGTCGTAGAGGACGTCCACCGTGACCTCCTTCGGGGTGGACGCCGCGGCCGCCGCCGGACGGAACCCCCGCAGCGCCTCCACCGCGGTGCGGGTGTGCGCCGACGTGCTGAACTGCAGCAACACCGTGCGCGCCGCGGCCACCACACCGGTCTGCCCGGGCAGCGGCGCGGCACTGAGCGAACCGTGCCACGCCGTCACCGTGTCCAGGTCCGGCAGGTCGACCAGCAGCGCGCGGGTGCCGACTGGATGGACGCCGCTCACAGGAACCCCCTGACCGCCACGCCCTCCGCCTGCAACCGCCCGACCACCGCGCGGGTCAGCTCCACCGCGCCGGGTGAGTCGCCGTGCACGCACACCGACTCCGCGTCCACGGACAGCACCGTTCCGTCCACCGCAGTGACCGCGCCGGACGTGGCGACCTGCAGGACGCGTCGGGCGACCGCGTCCGCGTCGGCGATGACCGCGTCCGGCTGGGAGCGGGGGACCAGCGTGCCGTCCGGCAGGTAGTTGCGGTCGGCGAAGGCCTCCCTGATCACCCGCAGCCCGGCCCGTTCGGCGACGTCGACGGCCACCCCGCCGGGCAGCAGCATCAACGGCAGTTCGCCGAAGGCGCGCACCCCCTCGACGACGCCGCGGGCCTGTGCCTCGTCGTGCACGATGGTGTTGTACAACGCCCCGTGCGGTTTGACGTAGCTGACCCTCGTGCCGTTGGCCCTGGCCAGGGCGTCGAGGGCGCCGATCTGGTAGAGCGTTTCGTCGGCGAGGCGGGCGGGGTCGATGTCCACCGGGGTGCGTCCGAAGTTGGCGGGGTCGCGGTAGCCGATGTGTGCGCCCACGGTGACGCCACGGTCGGCGGCGGCGCGCACGGTCGCGGCGATGGCATGGGGATCACCCGCGTGGAATCCGGTGGCGATGTTGGCGCTGGAGACCAGGGCGACCATCGCGGGGTCGTCGGCCACGGGGACACCGTCGGTGGTCTCCCCGAGGTCGGCGTTCAGGTCGATGGTGGCGGTGGTGGTCATGGGAGTGCCTTCCCGTCGCTGCGTTCAGGATTGTTGAACAATCACCAGACTAGCGGAAGATCGGGGTGCATTGCCGGGGAGTCGGGCAACTTTCGCACCCCATTACCGGCTTCATTAAATCTGACCTGGGGTTTTGTAAGTGTAAGTGGCTGATCTGGTGCGAAATGTGCAGGGTGGCTCCTGGCGCGAGCGACGTCGGATAGCCTGGTGCGGAGTCCACGGGGGGTGGGCGGCGATGAGGGAGGGACAACGCCATGGCGTATCGGGGGACGACGCTCGACGAGGAGCTCATCCGGCAATGGCCGAGGCTGGACGAGGGGCGGTGGCTCCGTCGGCCGGACACTAGGGCGAACATCGAGGCGGGCCGATTGGCGGGCCTACTGGCGGGCGGCGATATCGGTGACGGTTACGTGCAGGTCGGCGAACTCTGGGTTCCCCGGGCGGCGGTCCGGGACCCGGCGCAGGTGAACTGGGGCGCCTCCGGGCATCCGCGGGGGCTCGCCTATGAGCTGGACGCATTGACCAGGGTTCGGATCGCCCTCACCCGACGCCCGGACTGGATCGCGCACAGCTGGAGTGCGGCGCGGGTCTGGGGAATGCCGTACTTCTGCGACGACGCCGACACGTGCGTCCTCTCCCGTGGGCGGAGCAGGCCGGCGCCGACCCCGCAGCAGGTTTCGAGGTTTCGCGGGGAAAGGACGCTGGCCACGGTGCCGACGCGGGTTCGGGTGGACTCCGGGATGCCGGGACTTCGGACCACTCCGCCGATCCTCACGGCCATCCATTGCCTGCGCTCGCTGCGCGCCGGGTCGCACGCCTGGCGTGTGCCGGACGGGACGGGGCTCGACGGAAACGAGCTGCGGGCCGTACAGTTCATCGACGCCTTCTGCGCCTTGTCCGGCTGTGATCCGCTCCGGCTCGTCGCCGCCTGCGGGGACCACTACCCCCAACGCCACCCGGCCGAACTCGTGGCGATGGCGGACCGGGGCGCGGAGTCTCCGATGGAGACCGTGATGCGCCTGCAGGTGCAGCGACTGTTCGGGGAGGGCTTCATCTCCCAGCTGGTGATCCGGCAGGACGGGACGGTCGCAGACCCCGTGCACACCACGGATGTTGCCGGTCGTGGTGTGGTTGCCAGGGTGGACCTGGGGTCTCCGACGCTGAAGCTCGCGCTGCAGTACGACGGTTCAGGGCACCTCGAACGGCGCCGACGCGACACGGACTCGCGGGTGAACGCGGCGCTGGCGAACCTCGGCTGGCACGTCCTGCGGCTGACCTACGGGCATCTCCGGGACCTGGACCTGCTGCAACGCACGGTGGCGGAGGGAATTGCGTTGTGCCGTCGCCGGACGTGACTCGGCTGACTGAACTGACTCAGCTGACTCAACTGACTCAACTTTCGCACCTGATAAGCCCCTAACACTCGCAAAACACCAGGTCAGATTTAGTTAAGTAGGTGATGGGGTGCGAAATCTGGACGGGCAGCGGGGCGGCGGCGGGTGTGGAGGACGGGGCGGCGCTAGTCCAGCTCGAGGAGCAGGTGCCGGGTCTTCTGCACGTCGGCGAGACGGTCGACCAACGACTCCACCTGCGCCCAGCGCTCTGCCGGGATCGCGTCCTCGGCGGCGGCGATCACCGAGCGGTCCTGGGTCCCCCACGCCACGGGCATCGGGGAGACCTGCTCCCAGTGGTCCTGCTGACCGACCGAGCGCATCCCGGTCACGGCCATGGCGGGCACACGCTCACCCACGCGCCGCTCCACCCCGGGGATCGAGGTCACGGTGCGCAGCGCGAGGGCGGGACGCGAGGACGCAGACTCGGTGGCGGCGGTGTCGACCAGCGACATCAGCACCACGTCGCGTGGGTTGACCTGCGCGATCACGGTCGGGACCAGGGCGTAGGAGTCGTAGTAGCGCTGCGGGGAGCCGAGCTGGCGGGGGAAGACGGGCACCATGATGAAGCAGATCAGCCCCATCACCAGGGCGGCGGCGCCCACGATCACGGCCCAGCCGGCGTCGACGGCCACGAACAGCACCACCGCGGCGACGACGAGGATCGCCCCCATCAGCCCGGCGGACCACTGGAACCGGCGGGCGTCACGGAAGAACTCGTTGTGTTTGCGGGCGAAGGACTCGTCGACGGGGAAGTTGAAGCTGACCACGGTGAATGATCCTACAGGCTGGGCTACAGGTCGTCCGAGTCGATGATGCGGTAGCCGTAGCCCTGCTCGGCGAGGAAGCGCTGGCGGTGCGCGGCGTAGTCGGCGTCCAGGGTGTCGCGGGCGACGACGGAGTAGAAGAACGCCGGGCCACCGTCCGGCTTGGGGCGCAGGATGCGTCCCAGGCGCTGGGCCTCCTCCTGGCGCGAGCCGAAGGTGCCGGAGACCTGCACGGCGACGGAGGCGCCCGGCAGGTCGATGGAGAAGTTGGCGACCTTCGAGACGATCAGGACGCGCAGTTCGCCGTGGCGGAAGGCGTCGTAGAGCTCCTCGCGGCGGTGGGTGGTGGTGCGCCCGTCGATGACGGGGGCGTTGAGCTTCTCGCCGAGTTCCTCGAGCTGGTCGATGTAGGCGCCGATGACGAGGGTGGGTTCGTCGGGGTGCTGGTCGAGGATGCGGCGCACGATGCCGGTCTTCGTCGGCGAGCACGCGGCCAGGCGGTACTTCTCGTTCTGCTCGGCGGTGGCGTACACCATGCGTTCCTCCTCGCCGAGCTGCACGCGGACCTCGGTGCAGTCCGCCGGGGCGATCCAGCCCTGGGCCTCGATGTCCTTCCAGGGGGCGTCGTAGCGTTTCGGGCCGATGAGGCTGAAGACGTCGTCCTCCCGGCCGTCCTCGCGCACGAGTGTGGCGGTCAGGCCGAGGCGTCGGCGTGACTGCAGGTCGCTGGTCATGCGGAACACCGGGGCGGGCAGCAGGTGGACCTCGTCGTAGATGATCAGCCCCCAGTCGCGGGAGTCGAAGAGCTCCAGGGCGCGGAACTCGCCCTTCGTCTTACGGGTCACGACCTGGTAGGTGGCGATGGTGACCGGGCGGATCTCCTTGCGCTCGCCGGAGTACTCGCCGATCTCCTCCTCGGTGAGGGTGGTGCGGCGGATGAGTTCGTCCTTCCACTGGCGTCCGGCGACGGTGTTGGTCACCAGGATCAGCGTGGTGGTCTGTGACTTCGCCATCGCCGCGGCACCGACCATGGTCTTGCCGGCGCCGCAGGGCAGCACGACCACGCCGGAGCCGCCGGCCCAGAAGGACTCGGCCGCCATCTCCTGGTAGTCGCGCAGTTCCCAGTTCTCCTGCTCGGTGGACAGGGCGATGGGGTGGGCCTCGCCGTCGACGTAGCCGGCGAGGTCCTCGGCCGGCCAGCCGACCTTCACGAGCTCCTGCTTCAGGCGTCCTCGTTCGGAGGGGTGCACGACCACGGTGTCGGGGTTCTCGGGGTCGATGGGCTCGCCGAGCATGGGGCGGATCTTCTTGTGCCGGCGGATCTCGGCGAGCACGGCGGGGTCGGTGGACTCCAGCACCAGCCCGTGGGCGGGGTGGCTGGACAGGATCAGCCGGCCGTAGCGGTCCATGGTCTCGGCGACGTCGACGAGCAGCGGCTGGGGCACGGGGAAACGCGAGTACGTCTCGAGGACGTGGACGACCTGTTCGGCGTCGTGCCCGGCGGCGCGGGCGTTCCACAGGGCCAGCGGGGTGATCCGGTAGGTGTGGACGTGCTCGGGGGCGCGTTCGAGTTCGGCGAAGGGGGCCAGGGCGGTGCGGGCCTCCTGCGCCTGGGCGTGTCCGGTCTCCAGCAGCACGGTCTTGTCCGACTGGACGATCAGGGGTCCGTCACCGAGTCCCACGGGTGCCTCCTTGAGGGGTTGTTGGGCGGTCGAAAAGCAACCCGACCATTCTACCCGTTCCGGCTCACTCCAGCGGGGTTCCCACCCAGGCCACCCGGTGCGGCTGGATCTGCAGCGACTGCCCGCCGGCCTCGGTGACGCCCACGATGGACACCGGGCTCATCGTGACCACGGAGATCCACTCGTGCACCGCGGAGCCGGTGGCGTCGACGTAGCTGATCTCCACCGGGGTGCCGGAGTCGTAGGCGTGGCGCAGGGCGGTCATGATCGCCCGCGGCTCGTGCACGCGCGTGGTCTCCCCGTCGTGGCCGGACGCATCGGCGCTGTTGCCGCTGCCGCCGCCGTCGGCGCCGGCCTGCCGGCTGCGGCGGAAGCCCTCGACGGCGCCGGCGAGCTGGTCGGCGACCTGCCCGCGCGAGCTCACGGGACGTTCGGGGTCGGGCACGGTGGACAGCAGTGGTCCGGCGGTGGCGCGTCCCACGCCGTTGTCGCCGTCGACGCTGATGCGCACCCCCTCGTCCTCCAGCGCCTCGACGACCAGGGAGAGCTGCACGGAACTGGCGGCGACCGTGGGGGAGAGCAGGCGCAGCCCGGTCTCCTCGGCGGCGTCGGTGTCCATGATGGCGGCCATGGACTTCTCGTCGGGGGCGGTGAGCACGCTGGCCGCGGTGCTGCCGACGACGGGGTTCTCCGGACGGTGGGTGCGGAAGGTGTCCTGCACGAGGTACCACATGGACTGCGGCACGTCCGGGGCCATGCCGGCGAGGAAGTCCTCGATACCGGCGGCGGTCTCGCCCTGCTCCACGGCGCGTTGCATGCTCTGGCGGGTCACGCGCCACACGCTGGCCATGCCGGTGGACTCCACGTCGGCGAAGGTGCGCAGCCGGGCCTCGGTGTCGCCGTCGAGCAGGCCGGGGGCGAGGATGGTCATGTCGGCCTGGATGATGAGCATGCGGACGGGCTCGGGCAGGATCTTCGCCAGCGCGGCGGCCAGCCGGTCTTCGGCATCCTGGGCATCCTCGGTCCCGTCGGTTTCAGAGTTCGCGACGGCGGCGAGCGCGAGTGCGGCCGACGAGGCCTGCCCCTCGGCGCTGAGCCCCAGGATCACGCCCTCGTCGACGATGCTGGCCACCGCCTCGTCCGAGGTGACTGCGGCGACCGAGGGGCGCAGCCGCCACAGGTCGGCACCGGTCGGCACAACGGCGCTGCCGCCGGCGGCACCGGAGACGACGCCGCGTAGCGCGGCGGCCTCCGGGGCGTCCAGCGACTCCTGCAGCAGGTGCGAGTCGGCGCCGGACGGCTCCTTGGCCAGCCACGGGGCGTGGGTGCTGTGGCGCCAGCCGTCGAGCAGCATCGCCCAGCGCCGCGACAGCGGGGCGGACAGGTAGGACGCACCGCGTTCGGTGAGCGTCCAGAAGTCGCCGCTGCCCACGGCGTCCTGCGGGGCGGGCACCGGCAGGCCGACGGCGATGAGGTCGGCGTGGCGGCACAGCACGAGGGTGTCGCCGACGACCGCGGCGTCCAGCCCGAGGGCCTTGGACAGGCGCGCGATCTCGCGCACGCCGACACCGCCGGCGTTGAGCGGACGCACCGGGGCGCGTCCGACCTCCTCGAGGACGTCGGCGACCAGGCGGACGGTCTCCACCACGCGCGCCACCGCGGTGGCGTCGGTGCGCTGGTCGGGGCGCCCGGACGCGGCGCGGGCACGGAAGTCCCCGCCGGGCGGGGGGACGACGCGTCCGGTGATGGACGCCGCGACGCGCGGGGACAGCCGGGCGGTCTGCGCGTCGACGCGGTCGAGCAGGCCCGCGGAGATCATCCGGGCCAGCGGGCGCTCCGGATCGTCGAGCGTGGCGGAGTGGCCGATGCCGCCGGAGAGCTCCAGGGTGTCGAGCAGGCGACGCTGCCGGGTGGGCAGGGCGTCGAGGACCCCGGGCAGCTCCTCGGTGGGCACCGGGCAGCGGTAGCCGTCGACCAGGACCCACGGCAGGTCCGTCGTCGCGGAGAACAGCGGCGGCAGGTGCGAGGGCACCTTCACCTGGCCCGGGTCGGCGGTACCTTCTGCGTGCGACACCGTGAGGTCGGGGCCGTAGGCCAGGCCCCAGGACGCCAGGACGTGCACCGTGGCGGTCACCGTCGCCGCGTCCGCGCGCGCGTCGGCGGCGGTGCCCGCGGCGTCCCACAGTCCGGTCAGCGTCTCCTCCAGCACGTCGACGCCCACCGGGTCGTGGGCGGCGCCGGCGTCCACCAGGGCGTGCAGGACGGCGAGCCCGGTCGCGTCGAGACGACGCAACGCCGCCACGTCCGACACCGAGCCCAGGGACCCGGGGTAGAAGGCGCGCAGACGCCAGAGGAGGTCGACGAGCTCGTCGTCGGAGTGGCCGGACAGCCACTCGGCGTAGGTGGGGAAGGAGTCAGGCATAACGCCGGTCACTTTACCCGCCGGTGGGGCCGCGGGTGTAGGCGCCGGTGTGGGGGACGGTGCCGGAAAGTCGCCTGACGGGCACGGATGTGGAATGATCGGGGACATGGCTCACGCAAAGAAGAAGCACTACGTTGATCCGGGCTGGCCGCAGAACCTGCCCGAGGGTAAGCACGCGGTCACCGAGCTCGTCGCCGAGGACGCCGGCGCACTGAGCCCCTTCGGGGACGCCGAGTTCCCGGTGCCCGCCGAGAAGCTGTCGTACGTGCACCCGTACACGGTGGTCAACCGCTAGCCGGTTTTCCCCGCGCGCACGAACGTCGCCCAGCCCATACCCGTTCTTCACGGGGTATGGGCTGGGCGACGTTTTCGTCGTGCGGTGTTGCGCGTCGACGAGTGGGACCTTGGGCCCGTCAGATGGTGGGCCCGGTGCGACCGCGGCAGGCCCTCCTCGTGTTGAGGGGTGTGCCCGCCGGGCGGCGCGGAGAACTAGAAGAGGTTGCCGGCGAGGGCAGCGTACTGGTCGCCTGCGGCCTTGGCCTGGTCGGCGGCACCCTGTGCCTGGTCGACGGCGGCGGAGTAGTTGTCGTTCAGGGCCTCGCGGTTGTCCTGGTAGAGCGACTGGAGCTCGGTCGGGACCTCGATGCCGTTGGCGGCGAAGGCTGCGGTGATCTGCTCCCAGACGGAGTCGATCGCCAGGACGTCGGTCTGGCTGCTCAGGTCGGCAGCGGCCTCGCCGGTGTTCTCGGCGTAGTCGTCGGTGGAGCCGGTGTTGTCCTGGGTGCCGGCACCCGGGGCCTCACGCTGCTCGGCAGCGGAGTTCAGACCCAGCTGGGAGGAGCAGGACGGCCATGCGCCCCAGCCCTGGCCCTCGAGGACGCGCTCGGCGACCACGATCTGCTCTTCGCGGGAGGCCTGGTCGGCGGAGGCCGCGAACTCGTCGCCGCCGTAGCCGTTCCAGGTGCTCGGGGAGAACTGCAGTCCACCCTGGAAGCCGTTGCCGGTGTTGATGGACCAGTCGCCGCCGGACTCGCACTCTGCGAGGCGGTCCCAGTCGGAGTCGGGGGCGGCGTTGGCGGCCGGGGCGGCTGCGGCACCGAGTGCCAGTGCGGCCATGCCGGCGACGGCGAGGCGCTTGGTGCTGAAGGTGCTCTTACGGATGGTGTGTCGTCCCATGTGGGTTGATTCCTTTCGGAGTCGTTGGTGCGGGGATCCGGTCCCGTGGATCACCGCGGTGTTCATTGCTGGGACCCGACACTAACGGTTTGTCACGATTGAGTCACGCTGATTGGGCGGATTCGTGGCTGTTCAGGCGGTGTAGCGGCGGAACGTTGCGGATGTGAGTTGGCTCGTGGTGGCGTCCGAAACCGGGTGTGCCCAGCGCGTTATCGTTCCGTGTCCCGACCGTTACCGAACCGTTATTTTATGACTGTGACCTTCGTCACACCCATGGCGGACGTTGCGATGCGAACCCCACGCGCCCCACGGGTAAAATAGCGGGTTCCCCATCAGACATTGAGTACAGGGCTCGACAGAGTCCGACAGAGCAGCAGAGAGCAGTAGAGAGAGGACTGGCGAGGATCATGCCGACCGGAAGAGTGAAGTGGTACGACCCGGACCGGGGATTCGGCTTCGTCTCCAACCCCGAGGGTGAGGACGTCTACGTCGGGTCACAGGTGCTGCCCGACGGGACCAGCGAACTGCACAAGGGCCAGCGCATCGAGTACGACTTCGCCGAGGCCCGCAAGGGACCCCAGGCCATGCGGATCTCGGTGCTGGACGACGGGCCGCCGCCGTCCGCCGAGAAGTCCGGTGGCAGGGGCCCTGGCAAGGGTGCGGGCAAGGGTGCGCGGAGCCAGCGCGGCGCGCGCGGCCACCGCTACAGCCCCGACCAGCTCCACGAGCTGGTCCAGGACACCGTCACGCTGCTGGAGTCGCGGGTGCAGCCCAGCCTGGAGGCCGGGCGGCGTCCCGACCGTAAGGAAGGACGCCAGGTCGCCGAGATCCTGCGCACCATCGCCAGCGAGCTGGAGAGCTGACCCAGAGAACTGACCCAGAGAACTGACGCAGAGAGCAACCCCACAGGTTGGTGGAACCATCCTGTGGGGTTGCTCTCTGAACTGGGGCGGGGCGGGTAGAGGGGGAGGGGCCGGTTACCCCGCCGGGGTGAACGACCAGACCGCGCCGAAGGCGACCTCTTCGCCGTCGTCGTCACCGACCAGTGAGGAGTGGATCTCCACCACGGCCAGGCGCGGGTTCTCGTCGTCCTCGCCCGCGGTGTCCGAGGAGCCCTTGATCGTGACCTCGGTCTTCTCGTTGCCGGTGTAGGTGTTCTCCGTGTTCACCGCCGGGTCGTCGAAGATCTGGAGCATCGTCCAGTCGTGGTCGTAGACCTCCTCCGGCAGCGAGACGGTCATCTCGTCGTCCGGCCCGAGCTCGACCTCGGTCGGCTCACCTTCGTCACAGTCGCCGGTGAACAGCTGGCACACCGAGTACGGGGCGTACTCCTGCTCCTCGCCGGAGGCGTCGGTGACGGTGACCCGCAGATCCTCCGGCTGGGTGCCGGGACGGTTGTTGCTCCAGTGCTGGTAGCCCAGCACCGCGGCGGCCACGACGACGACGAGCAGCACGATCGCGCCGAAGGTCATCAGCTGCTTGCGCTGGGCGGCCCGACGACGCTGCTTCTTCGTCTGTTTCTTCGGCGGGTTGTTGTTGTCCGTGCTCATCCGGTGGGGAACTCCTGTCGGCGTCGGATCGGGTGTGCGGGGGCCGGGGTGGACCGGCTCAGCGGGAACTCCTCGCCCGGCCGATCAGGGCCCCGGCACCGACACCCCGTGACGCGGCGATGACGTTGACGTACATCACTGTACCGGCGAGGGCCAGCACAGCCATACCCACGGTGAGCTCCGGGGGAAGCAGGATGCCCAAGGTGCCTCCGAACACCCACGACAGCTGCAGTGCGGTCTCGGAGACGCCGAAGGCCGAGGCCTGCGCGGACTGGTCGAGCCCGGACTGGATCGCCGCGTCCAGGCACACCTTCGACATCGCGCTGCCCAGGGACAGCACCGCGGTCGCCACCGCCGCGGTCAGCGTGCCGTCCCACACCGCGGCGAGCACCACCGTGGCGATCGACACCGCGCCGAGCACCAGGACGGCCGCCTGCGGGCGGGCGAAACGGATCCGCGAGCCCAGCGCGTTGCCGGCGAAGGTGCCGACCCCGCCGGCCGCGCCGACGGCGGCGAGGATGGACAACTGCTCGAACCCGGAGAGGTCGGTCGAGGACTTGGCGACGAAGGCGATGTAGATCGTCATGAACCCGGTGCCGCAACGCTGCAGGGCGGTGGCCCACAGGCAGGTCCGGGCGGCGTCGGGGAAGCGCACGCGTACGGCCCGACGCCAGCCGGTCACCGCGCGGCCGCCTGCCTGCCCCTCCGGCACGAACGGGCTCACCGTCACCTCGTCGCGTCCGCGTTCGGCGCTGGCAGGGATGAGCGCGCAGCCGTAGATGCCGGACAACGCGACCACCATCAGCAGCCACAGCGCCGCCCGCGGGTCGAAGAGGTAGGCGATCGCCGCGGCCAGACCACCGGCGACCAGCGAGCCGCCGATGTGCCCGGCGATGGTCAGCCGCGCGTTCGCGCGCACCAGGTCCAGGCCGTCCGGCGCGACACGTGGGGTCACCGAGGACTTCAGCACCCCGTAGGACTTGCTGAGCACCAGCATCCCCAGTGCGGCGGGGTAGAGCATCCACGAGTCGAAGTTCTGCAGCAGGACGGCGGCCAGCAGGACGCGTCCGGCGAAGGTCAACGACAACGCCAGACGCCGGCCGGTGCGCAGCCGGTCCAACGCCGGGCCGATCAACGGGGCGAGCAGTGCGAACGGGGCGATCGTGACCAGCAGGTAGGCGGCCACCGAGGTCCGGGACTCCGCCTCGGCGGCGGAGAAGAACAGGGTGCCGGCCAGGGAGACCGCCAGCACGGCGTCCACCGCGAAGTTGGCGATCGAGGTGTACATCAGGGCGGTGAGCCCGGACTCGCGGGCACCGTCGGCGCCCATCAACCCGGAGACCCGGTTGGCGGAGCGGGCCATCACCCCACCCCGAGCTCCACCCCTGGACACCCCAGCACGAGCCCCACGGTCATTCACTGAAACGCACCTCGTAGAGGGTGTCCCACAGCTTGCCGGTCACCAGGAAACTGTCCCCGTCCCGCTCGTCCTGCACCGCGGCGATGCCGTTGAGCACGTCGGCCCCGTCGCGGTCGCCGGCGGGCAGGTCGAGCTCGACCACGCCGGTGACCTCCCCGGAGTCCGGGTCGATGCGCAGCACCCGGTCGGAGTGCCACACGTTGGCCCACACCGTACGGTCGTCCCCGCTGCCGGTGCACTCCAACTCGTTGAGCTGGTCGACGGGCTCGCCGTCGAGGGTGACCTCCACCCCGCCGGTGGCGGCGAAGGTCTCGGGATCGCGGAAGGTCAGCTCCGAGGAGCCGTCCGACATCACCAGGCGCTCGTCGTCGGAGCACAGCCCCCATCCCTCACCGTCGTAGGACACCTCGTCGGTGACCTGCAGGGTCTCGGCGTCGCGGGCGAAGGCCACCCCGGACTTCCAGGTCAGCTGCCACACGGTGTCGTCGTGCACGGTGGCGCCCTCGCCGAAGTAGCGCTCGTCGAGGTCCTCGCTGACGGTGGGCGACGTCGCGTCGTCGACCGGGGCGCGGTAGATCCGCGACTGTCCGTTCAGCCCCGTGGACACCAGCAGGTCGCCGTCCGGCATGACCTCCAGGCCCTGGGTGAAGGCGTCGGGGTCGAAGGGGTGCTCGGCGAGGACCTCGGCGGACAACTCCGGCACCGACCCGGTGCCGGAACCGCCGGGGGTACCGTCCTGCCCGTCGGTCGCGCACGCGGCCAGTGCGCCGACCAGGACGGTGGAGGTCAGGACGGTGCCGGCCAGGGTGAGGGCGCCGGGTGCGCCGCGCGGGGCCAGGGGAACGCGGGGGGTCATGTGTCCCATGCTGCCACACCGGTTGCACACGGGCCTGCCTGGTGCGATTCTTACTTCTTATGTCAGCTTCCACGGGATCCTCGGTCGAGACGACCGGCGCAGAAGAGTCCGGCGCAGAACCCACCGGCGCCCTCGACCGGTACTTCCACATCACGGAGCGTCGCTCCACGGTCGGCACGGAGGTCCGTGCCGGTGTCGTGACGTTCTTCGCGATGGCGTACATCATCATCCTCAACCCCCTCATCCTGGGGACGGTGGAGGACGGCAACGGCGACGTGCTGGGCACCTCCCGCGTGGCCGCGGTCACCGCCCTGGCCGCCGGCGTGATGACCATCGCCTTCGGCGTCTTCGCCAAGTACCCCTTCGGCATCGCCGCCGGCCTGGGCATCAACACCCTGGTGGCCGTCACCTTCGTTGCGACGGAGGGCCTGACCTGGCCGCAGGCGATGGGCCTGGTGGTGATCGACGGCGTGATCATCGTGCTGCTCGCCGTCACCGGGTTCCGTGAGGCGGTGTTCAACGCCATCCCGGGTTCGTTGAAGGCCGCGATCAGCGTGGGCATCGGCCTGTTCATCGCCATGGTCGGCGTGGTGGACGCCGGCTTCGTGCGCCGCGTGCCCGACGCCGCCGGCACCACCGTGCCCGTCGGCCTCGGCGACGGCGGCTCCATCGCCTCCTGGCCCACCCTGATCTTCGTGGTCGGCCTGATCGTCTGCGGCATCCTGGTGGCCAAGAAGGTCCGCGGCGGACTGTTCATCGGCATCATCGCCACCACCGTGTTCGCCATGATCGTCGAGGCGCTCGCCGGCCCCTTCGACAGCGACGCCGGCAAGGGCTGGCAGATGGCCACCCCGGCGATCCCGGACTCCCTGGGCAGCATGCCCGACCTCAGCCTCGTCGGCGCGGTGGACCTCTTCGGCGCCTTCGGCAAGATCGGCGCACTGTCGGCCTGCCTGCTGATCTTCACCCTGGTGCTGGCGAACTTCTTCGACGCGATGGGCACGATGACCGCGCTGGGCAAGCAGGCGCAGCTCGTCGACGAGCAGGGCAACCTGCCGAACCTGCGCACCGCCCTGATCATCGAGGGTGCCGGCGCGGCGGTCGGCGGTTCGGTGTCGGCGTCGTCCAACACCGTGTTCGTCGACTCCGCCGCCGGCATCGGCGACGGTGCGCGCACCGGCCTGGCCAACGTGGTCACCGGCGTGATCTTCCTGGCGGCGATGTTCCTCACCCCGCTGTACTCCGTGGTGCCGATCGAGGCCGCCGCCCCGGTGCTGGTCATCGTGGGAGCGATGATGATGGCCCAGGTCGCAGACATCGACTTCACCCGCTTCGAGGTCGCCCTGCCGGCCTTCCTGACGATCGTGATCATGCCGTACACCTACTCCATCGCCAACGGCATCGGCATGGGCTTCATCGCCTGCGTGGTGATGTACCTGGTCACCGGCCGTGCCAAGGAACTGCACTGGCTGATGTACCTGGTCGCCGCACTGTTTGTGGTCTTCTTCGGCATCGACCCGATCATGGATGCGATCGGGTAGGACGCCATGAGCCGCACCGTCCCCGTGACCGACCCGTCCGACACCCGTCTCGACGACGTCCGTGACCTGAACTCCTCCGACAAGCGTCCCGACCTGCCCGGCGGCCGCGGCCTCGTCGTCGCCGAGGGCAATCTGGTGGTGCCGCGCCTGGCGGCGTCGCGCTTCCCGGTGCGCTGCGTGGTGGGCTTCGCCCACCGGCTGGAACAGCTGCAGGACGCCGCGGCGTCCGACCCCGACGTCGCCCGTGGGCTCGACGGCGTGCCCTTCTACGAGGTCACCCGGGAGGTGCTCGCCGAGGTCGCCGGCTTCGACATGCACCGCGGGCTGGTGGCCACCGCCGACCGGGTCGACGAGCCCGACGCCAGTGACGTGCTGGACGCCCTGCCGGCCGGCAACCGGGTCGTCGCCGTGCTGGAGGGCGTCGGCGACCACGAGAACATCGGCGCGCTGTTCCGCAACGCCGCCGGCCTCGACGTCGGTGCGGTGCTGCTGGGCGCCGGGTGCGCCGACCCGCTGTACCGGCGGGTGGTGCGCGTGTCGATGGGGCACGTGCTGCGCACCCCGTTCGCGCACCTCGGCAGTCGGCCGACGACGTGGCAGCACAGTCTCGCCGACCTGCAGGAGCGTGGCTACCGGGTGGTGGCGATGACACCGAACACGGACAACACCCTGGCCGAGGCCGTGGCCGGCGCCGACAAGGTCGCCGTGATGGTCGGTGCGGAGGGGCCCGGGCTGACCGAGCACGCCATGCGCGCGGCGGACGTGCGGGCGAAGATCCCGATGGCTCCGGGCACCGACTCGCTCAACGTGGCGACGTCCGCGGCGATCGGCTTCTACGCCGCACAGTTCTGACGCTACCGCCCGGTGTTGCGGGCGCGGCGGCGTACCTCGTCGCCGATCCTGTGCGCCCCGGTCTGCAGCAGACGTACCCCGCCGACCACGCCGCGCCCGACCCCGGTCACCGCGGACACCGTGGCGCCCTTGAGCAGGTCGGAGGTCGAACGCACCGCCGACTCCTTGCCCTCGGCGTAGTCGTCGTAGCCCGGGGGGAGCGGGTTCTGGGGCTTGGGCGGGCGCTGCGGGTGCTGGGAGGTCCGCGGCCGCGACGCCGGCCGGGAGTCGCCGGGCACCGCACGCGGTGCGGCGCGTCCGTCCAGTGCGAAGGCGCACACCGGGATGTCGATGCCCTCGCGCTCCACCCGGAACCCCAGCCAGTGTTCCTCGGCGGCGGCGGCGAACTCACCGGGACGGAACGGCAGCTGGATGCCCGTGGCCTCCACGTTGCCCTCCCAGAACGGGGCCTCGAAGGGCTCGGGCAGGCCGGTGTCCTCGTAGATCTTGTCGCGGGTGGCGGTGAAGGCGCGTTTCAGCGTGCCACCGGACCAGTGGGCGAAACCGCCGAGACCGTCCGGGTCGTCCGGCGTCCGGCAGGTCACGTAGAGGTCCGCGGCGGCGATGAGTTCCCGTAGCGGTGCCGGGACCTGTGACATCAGGCAGGGTTCCGGCAGCACGGTCTGCACCAGCGACAGGCCGGGGTAGCCGCCGATGTAGAACTCGGCGCGGCCGGGCGGGGCCGAGCGGTTCATGTCGAAGTCGCCGATGTGCGTGGGGGAGGAGAAATCGCCGAAGGTGTTCGCCGAACCCTCGGTGCTCAGGCGCACGCCGAGCTGGGCGAGGTACTTGCGGGCGAAGCCACGGTCGGGCGTGGGCTCGGCGCGCAGCACCTGCACCGGGACGGCGGCGCTGGCGAACCAGAGGGTGACGACGGTGTCAGGGGATCCCACCGTGGTCTACTTCTTCTTGTTCCGGCCGTTTGCCCGCGGGTTCGTACGGACCCCGAGCAGCACGTCCTCCCAGTGGGGCGTGACGGCCTTCTTCTTGCGCTTGGCAGGGTCCTCGCCACCGCCCGCGGGGTGGGAGCGGCGGCCGAAGAGGTCGACGGGGGCGTCGGCGCCGCCCCCGGAGGAGGAGTCGCCGGTGGGCTCGTCGGACCCGTCGGTCTCAGCCGGCCCGGTGTCCTCGGCGGGGTCATGGACGGCGGCGGTGTCCGGCCGGGTCTCCTCGGTGGCGGGGGTGTCGTCCTCCCCGCGGCTGGAGGGAACCACCGGTGAGACCGTGCGCACCGGACGCTCGAAGCGCGGGTCGATGAGGTCGGACGCCACGGAGTTCACCGGCTCGGCGGTCGCCGGACCGTCCTCACCCGGGACGAAGCGGAAGTCGGCGACGAACCGCGACGCGCCCTCCCGGTTGCCCTTCGTCCAGCTCACCGAGATCACCCAGTGGTCGGACGAGTCCATCGCCGCCGACCACTCGGCGGCGCGCAGGCTCTCGCCACGGGCGGCGAAGGCGCCGGCGAGCACCTCGCGCAGGGGTGCGTCCGTCGGCCCGTCGGCACGGACCGGGTGGGCGTCGCGCGCCATCTCGGCGATGCGGTGGCGCTCCATCGCGATCGGCACGGCGAAGGGGCGGACGCGACGGTCCTCCATGCCGGTCTCCGCGACGATCTGCTCCACGGTCTCACCGTGGCGGATGCGGTCCTGGATGTCGCGCGGGCGCAGGTGCACGCGCTCACGCACCGGGATGACGGCGGGTTCCGCCGCGTCCGGCGCCTCGGCCGCCGTGGTGGTCTCCTGGGTGGCGTCCTGGGCGGTCTCCGGTGCGGCGTCCGCTGAGACGGACTCCGCCGCAGGCTGGACCAGGGTGCCCAGGAACTCGGTGAGCTCGTCGGTGACCGGCAGGAAGAACCCGGGGGTCGCGTCCTCCCCGTCAGTGCCTTCGGCGCCACTGTCGGCCACGCGGAGAACGAGGGACGCCCGGTCGCTGTCGTCCTGGACGAACCGCAGTTCCTGCATCGGTGGGACCTCCATCATCCACTCGGTGTTTTCCGCCACAGTAGCGCAAAAACCCCCGGAAGACGGTGAGCTTCCGGGGGTGAGTCAGGGGTCTGGACCTGACGGTACGTCCTGTTCGGGTTAGCGCGAGGCGATGCCCGAGTCGAGGATGTGGTCGATCGCGGAGGTCAGCGTCCTGACGTCCTCCGGGTCGATCGCCGGGAACATGCCGACGCGCAGCTGGTTGCGGCCCAGCTTGCGGTAGGGCTCGGTGTCCAGCACACCGTTGGCGCGCAGCGTCTTGGCGATGACGTCGGCGTCCACCGAGTCGTCGAAGTCGATCGTGCCGACCACCAGGGAACGGCTCGCGGCCTCGGCGACGAAGGGGGAGGCCTCCGGGCGGGCCTCCGCCCAGCTGTACAGGGTGGAGGACGACTCGGACGTGCGGGCGACCATGCCGTCCAGACCGCCGTTGGCGTTCATCCACTTCACCTGCGCGTCCATCATCAGCAGCGTGGACACGGCCGGGGTGTTGTAGGTCTGGTTCTTGCGCGAGTTGTCCACCGCGGTCTTCAGGTCCAGGAAGGCCGGGATGTAGCGGTCGGTGGCGGCGATCTCCTCGACGCGCTCCAGGGCGGCCGGGGAGAAGGCGGCGAACCACAGGCCACCGTCCGAGGCGAAGCACTTCTGGGGCGAGAAGTAGTAGACGTCGGTCTCGGCGATGTCGACGGGCAGTCCGCCGGCACCGGAGGTGGCGTCGATGGCGACCAGCGCGTCCGTCGCGGGACGCTTCACGTCCACCATCGCGCCGGTGGAGGTCTCGTTGTGCGCCCAGCCGACCAGGTCGACGCCGTCAACACCGTCGAGCTCGGAGGGGGAGGGGGCGGTGCCCGGCTCCGAGGCGAAGACCTGCGGCTCGTCCAGCCA
This sequence comes from Corynebacterium sp. AOP40-4SA-5, assembly GCF_052377355.1. NCBI lineage: Bacteria > Bacillati > Actinomycetota > Actinomycetes > Mycobacteriales > Corynebacteriaceae > Corynebacterium > Corynebacterium sp. AOP40-4SA-5. Next base: position 8,446 of record NZ_JBQSWS010000027.1, on the reverse strand, counting down.
CGGGGCCTTCTTGGAGACCGAGGCGAACTTGCCGGAGAACTCACCGTAGGTCAGGTGCGCCGAGCGGTTGCGGATCAGGCCGAAGGAGGCGGAGTCCCAGAAGGCGGTGGCGCCGCCGAGGGAGGTGATGATCTCGTAGCCCTCGGGCAGGTTGAACAGGTCCGACAGGCCCTCGCGGACGGAACCGACGAGGTTCTTCACGGCCGGCTGGCGGTGGGAGGTGCCGATGACGCCCCGGCCTCCGGAGACGATGGCGTCGATCTGGTCCTGGCGGACCTTCGAGGGGCCGCAACCGAATCGGCCGTCGGCGGGCAGGAGGTTCTCGGGCAGGGTGGGGAACTGGTCGCTCATGATCGGCTTTCCTGGCTCTCTTCCTAGTCTTCCAAGCACGGTGGTTCGGGAACTCCGCCAGCCTAGCCGGTGAGGGCGTCTCTGGGACATGTTGTCCCACACTCCGGGATGCAACGGGGGTGGCTGACGGGGATACCGTACGACCCTACTGTGTCGGCTCCGGGGGGATTCGGTACAGTGTGTCCTATCCCACGATCGTCGACGGTCCGCTCCGTGAGATTTCCTCACCTCGGGCCGCTCGGTTCGAGGCGGGCCCCGGGACGGTGATCTCCGTCCCGGGGCATAACCGAAAGCATCGAAGTACCTGAATAAACGAAAGGGCTGTCAATGGCTTCCGACAACCAGGACAAGGCCGTTCTCCACTACCCCGGTGGCGAATACGAAATGCCGATCGTCAAGGCCAACGAGGGCAATTCCGGATTCGCGCTGGGCAAGCTGCTCGCCGAGACCGGTCTGACCACCGTTGACCCCGGCTACGTGAACACAGGTTCCACTCTCTCCGAGATTACCTACATCGACGGTGGCGAGGGCATCCTGCGTTACCGCGGGTACGACATCGCCGACCTGGCCAACAACGCCACGTTCAACGAGGTCAGCTACCTGCTCATCAACGGAGAGCTGCCGAACAACGAGGAGCTGGAGACGTTCAACGCGAACATCCGGCGCCACACGCTGCTCGACGAGGACTTCAAGAGCCAGTTCAAGATCTTCCCGCGCAACGCGCACCCGATGAACGTCCTGGCCTCGTCCGTCAACATCCTCGCGACCTACTACGAGGACGAGCTCGACCCGCTGGACAAGGGCTTCCAGGTCAAGAACACCCACCGCCTGATGGCGAAGGTGCCGATGCTCGCGGCCTACGCCTACCGTGCGTCCAAGGGCAAGCCCTACATGTACCCGGACAACAACCTCAACGCGCGCGAGAACTTCCTGCGCAACATGTTCGGCTACCCGACCGAGGACTACGAGGTCGACCCGGTGCTGTCCAAGGCACTGGACAAGCTGCTCATCCTGCACGCGGACCACGAGCAGAACTGCTCCACCTCCACCGTGCGCATGGTCGGCTCCTCGCACGCGAACATCTACTCCTCCATCGCCGCGGGCGTCAACGCCCTGTCCGGCCCGCTGCACGGCGGCGCCAACCAGGCCGTCCTGGAGATGCTGGAGGAGATCCACGCCAACGGTGGCGACGCGACCGACTTCATGAACCGCGTGAAGAACAAGGAGCCCGGCGTCAAGCTCATGGGCTTCGGTCACCGCGTGTACAAGAACTACGATCCGCGCGCCGCGATCGTCAAGGAGTCCGCACACGAGATCCTGGAGCACCTCGGTGGCGACAACCTCCTCGACCTCGCGATGAAGCTCGAGGACATCGCCCTCAACGACGACTACTTCATCTCCCGCAAGCTGTACCCGAACGTGGACTTCTACACCGGCCTGATCTACCGGGCCATGGGCTTCCCCACGGACTTCTTCACCGTGCTGTTCGCCATGGGTCGCCTGCCGGGCTGGATCGCCCACTACCTGGAGCAGATCAACGAGCCGTCGGCGAAGATCAACCGCCCGCGCCAGATCTACACCGGCGAGAGCAAGCGCTCCTTCGTCCCGCGCGACAAGCGCTAGACACCGCCTCCCAAGCAGGAACACAGGCAGGAACGCAGGACGGTGCGCGCACCGTCCGCACACGGGCAGGACGCCCCGGCCCCGCACCACGCGGGACGGGGCGTCCTGCCTTTTCGCGTTGCGCGGGCTGCGCGTCACGCAGGCCTGCTAATCTGGTTCGGTTAGCACGACCGCGAACCCACAGGAGTACCTCCATGAGCAAGCCCACGATCGAGCCCCAGTCCGGCCCCGCCCCGTCCTCCCTGGTGATCGAGGACATCTCCGTCGGTGACGGCGCCGAAGCCGTGCCCGGCGGCATGGTCGAGGTCCACTACGTGGGCGTGGACTACGAGACCGGCCAGGAGTTCGACTCCTCGTGGGACCGTGGCCAGACCATCGAGTTCCCGCTGACCGGCCTGATCCAGGGCTGGCAGGACGGCATCCCCGGCATGAAGGTCAACGGTCGTCGCAAGCTGACCATCCCGCCGGAGCTGGCCTACGGCCCGGCCGGTGCCGGCAACCCGCTCGCCGGGCGCACCCTGGTCTTCATCATCGACCTGGTGGACGCCCGCTAGGTCCACCGGCAACGTACTGGGGGGATCCAGGGGGATTCAGGAGGGGCTCAGCGGGAGACGGGGTCCCCGCCGTCCTGTCCGGCCGCGAGGTCCTCGGCGAACGGTGCGCTCTCCCAGTCCCCCGGGGTGGTGCACGCGAAGGCGCCGCAGGAGTTCGCCCGGTCCAGGCGCGTGGCCGAGTCCGCGCCGGCGATGACGGCGCTGAGGTAGCCGGCCACGAAGGCGTCGCCGGCGCCGACGGTGTCCACCACGTCGACGACCTGTCCGGGGCCGTGTGTCAGCTCTCCGTGGCGTAGGGCGGTCGCCCCGTCCGCGCCGAGCTTCGCCACGACCTCGGCAGGCCCCAGGGTCGCCACCGCGCGCAGCAGCGCGGCAAGGTCGGCCTCGTCGTACTCGTTGTCGTCCTCGGCGTGGCCCGGTGCGAGGATCGTGAGTTCCTCGGGGCCGCCGAACACGATGTCGACGTGGGGCAGGACGCCGGCGAGAAGGTCACCCAGACGCTCGCGGGAGCCCAGCCGGGAACGGTAGTTCACGTCCAGGCTGATCCGGGTCCCTGCGGCGACGGCGCGGTCCACCGCCGCGGTCATCGCGCGCGCCGCCGACTCCGACAGCATCGGCGTGATGCCGCTGAGGTGCAGGACGTCGGCGTCCTCGACGAGTGCGTCCGGCAGGTCCGCGGGGGAGAGCGCCGAGGCGGCGGAGCCGGCCCGGTAGTAGTCGACGCGGGTCGTCGTCGCGGTGGGGCGGGACTTCAGCATCAGGCCGGTCGGACGCTCCGGGTCGACCCGGCAGTGCACCCCGACACCCTCGGCCCGGATCTCGCGCATCACCCGGGTGCCCAGCGGGTCGTGGCCGACCCGGCTGACCCATGCGGCCTGTACGCCGAGGCGCTGCAGTCCGATGGCGACGTTCGACTCCGCGCCGGCGAGGGAGATGTCGACCGACGGCAGGTGCGCGAGGGATCCGACCTGGCCGCTGCGCATCATCGCCATGGTCTCGCCGATGGTCACCACCTGCGCGCTCACCGGACGGTCCGTCGGGTCTCGGCGTGGGGTGGGTGTGGGGGCGTTCATGGGGTGTCCTTCTCGAGCGTCTGGGGCGGAGATCTCGGCATTGACGTTCCGCATAGCGTAACGTACATTCTGCATTACGTAACACAGTATCAGTGTCGCCGGGGAGCCGGCGAGCGACCAGGAGGCGCCGATGTCGGCAGAACAGGACGTGAGCCCCGTGGCGAGCGTCGACAAGGCGCTCATCCTCCTCGGCTTCCTCGCCCAGGCCGGTCCCGACGGGGCCACGCTCGCCGAACTGGCGGGGGAGACCGGTTTCACGAAGCCCTCGGCGCACCGACTGCTCGGCGCCCTGGTCTTCCGCGGCTACGCCGCCCGGGAATCCGAGGGGAAGCGCTACCGGCTCGGCCCGAGCGCGCTCAGACTCGGACTCGAGTTCCACCGCGACGAGAACCTGCCCGCGATGATGCGGCCCCTGCTCGAGAACCTCTCGCAGGGTACGAGTGAACTCGTGCACCTCGGCACGCTGTCCGGGACCCAGGTGCTCTACCTGGACAAGGTCGACCCCGACCGTCCGCTGCGGGTCTGGTCGCGCGTCGGCAACCTGGCGCCGTCGGCACGCACCGGCCTCGGCCGGGCACTCCTCGCCGCGCAGGGCGCCGGCGCGTCCGACCTCGAAACCTACGTCGCAGATGCCCGGGCGCAGACGGACCTGCCGGTGAACGCCGCCCCGGAGGTCAGCGTCGAGCGGCTCGCCGAGGCCCTTGACCAGGCACGTACCCGCGGGTGGGCCGAGGAGGTCGAGGAGAACGAACGCGGCATCAGCTGCGTCGCCGTCGCCCTGACCCGTCCCCACGGCGCGGACGTGGCCGTGAGCATCACCGGGCCGGCGGACCGCATGACCGACGCGCGGCGTGCGGAACTCGGCCCGTACCTGCGCGACGAGCTGTCGGCACATGCACCCACCGGTGTGCAGGTGGTGCCCGTCGAGACACGAGAACCCGCCCACCCTTCGTCCCCCGATCCTGGAGTCAACCCGTGACCAGACCAGACCAGCTTCCGCCCACCGGCCTCATCGCCATCCTGCGGGGGCTCACTCCCGCCGAGGCGCCCGCGGTGGGTGACACCCTGCGCGAGGCGGGTTTCCGCCGGCTTGAGGTCACCCTCAACTCTCCCGACCCCTTCACCTCGATCGAGCTGCTGGCGCAGCGTCTTCCCGACGTCGTCGTCGGTGGCGGGACCGTCGTCACGGTCGCCGACGTCGACCGGGTCCGTGACGCCGGTGGACGCATCGTCGTCGCCCCGAACGCCGACCCGGCCGTGATCGCCCGCTCGGTGGAGCTCGGTCTCGAACCGTATCCCGGTGTCGCGACCCCGACCGAGGCCTTCGCCGCGCTCGGCGCCGGTGCACGGGCGTTGAAACTCTTCCCCGCACCGTCCGTCGGTATCGCCGGGATGAAGGCGTGGTCGGCCGTGGTGCCGGCGGGAACCCAGTTCCTGCCCGTCGGCGGAATCGACGCCGGCAACCTCGGCGACTGGCTCGCCGCGGGTGCCCGGGGTGCCGGGATCGGGTCGACCCTCTACAGCCCGGGTCGCAGCACCGGTGAGCTCGAACAGGCCGCCCGCGACCTCATGACCGTCTGGAACAACCACCAGGAAAGCAGCCAGGAAAAGCACGAGGAGAACAACCAGTGAAGATCACCGCAGTCACCACCTACCAGGTCCCACCCCGCTGGGCCTTCGTGAAGATCGAGACCGACGAGGGGATCGTCGGATGGGGGGAGCCTGTCGTCGAGGGCAGGGCCGCCACCGTGTGCGCCGCCGTCGACGAACTCTCCGACTACCTGATCGGCCAGGACCCCGCGAACATCGAGGACCTGTGGACGGTCATGTACCGCGGCGGGTTCTACCGTGGCGGACCCATCCTGATGAGCGCGATCGCCGGTATCGACCAGGCGCTGTGGGACATCAAGGGCAAGGCGCACGACCTGCCGGTCCACCAGCTCCTCGGCGGTCGCGTGCGCGACCGCATCGACGTGTACTCCTGGATCGGCGGTGACCGTCCCTCGGAGACCGCGAAGGCTGCCGCGGACGCGGTCTCCCGTGGCTTCAGCGCGGTGAAGATGAACGGCACCGAGGAGATGCAGTTCATCGACTCCTGGGACAAGGTCACCCGCGCCGTCGAGAACGTCGCGACGATCCGGGAGACCGTCGGTGAGAACATCGGCATCGCGGTGGACTTCCACGGCCGTGTGCACGCACCGATGGCGAAGACCCTCATCCGCGAACTCGAGCAGTTCCACCTCATGTTCATCGAGGAGCCCGTGCTCAGCGAGAACGTCGACTCCCTGCTCGACACGATGCGGGCGACCCCGACACCGATCGCCCTGGGTGAGCGGTTGTTCAGCCGGTGGGACTTCAAGGACGTCCTGGCCAGTGGGGCGGTGGACATCATCCAGCCCGACCCGTGCCACAGCGGCGGCATCACCGAGACCCGGAAGATCGCCGCGATGGCGGAGGCCTACGACGTCGCCCTCGCGCTGCACTGCCCGCTCGGGCCGATCGCCCTGGCGACCTGCCTGCAGCTGGACGCCAACTGCTACAACGCGGTCATCCAGGAGCAGAGCCTCGGCATCCACTACAACGCCGACAACGACCTGCTCGACTACATCACAGACCGCAGCGTCTTCGCCTACGAGGACGGCATGGTGAAGATCCCGGACGGTCCCGGCCTCGGCATCGACATCGACGAGGACTACGTGATCGAACGGGCGAAGACCGGACACCGCTGGCGCAACCCGATCTGGCGGCACGCCGATGGGTCCTTCGCCGAATGGTGACCCGGACGCGCCGCGCCGCGCGGCCGGCGCACCCCTGCCCAACCCCCTGCCCAACCCCCATCCCAACGACGTAAGGACCCCACAATGCCTTGGATCGAAGAGACCGGCTGGGAAAGCTGGCTCGGCACCGGAGGGCTCATCGGGCTCGCCGTGGTCGCCGTGGCGCTGCTCCTGTTCATGGTCATGAAGCTCAAGCTCCATGCGTTCCTCTCCCTGGTCATCGTCAGCCTTCTGACGGCGATCGTCGCCGGTATCCCCGCCGAGCACCTGGTCGACACCATGGTGAGCAGTTTCGGCGGGACGCTGGGCAACGTCGCCCTACTGGTCGCGATCGGCGCGATGCTCGGCGCTCTCGTCGAGACGTCCGGCGGAGCGAAGGCACTCGCCGACAAGATGATCAGCATCTTCGGCGAGGACCGGGCACCGTTCGCCCTCGGTGTCGCCGCCCTGTTCGTCGGCTTCCCCATCTTCATGGACGCCGCATTCGTGCTGATGGTCCCCATCATCTACGCGGTCGGACGCCGCCTCGGGCTCAACCTCCTGGCGGTCGGTATCCCCGTCGCCGCCGCGCTGTCCGTGATGCACGTCTTCCTGCCGCCGCACCCCGGGCCCGTCGCAGCGACGGAGTTCACCGGCGCGAACCTCGGCATCGTGATGATCCTGGGTCTGATCCTGGCGTTCCCGATCTGGTTCATCTCCGGTCACCTGTGGGGCAAGGTCGTCGACAAGCGTCACCGCATCGACGTGCCCGACGCGGTGTTCGCGAAGATGGTCGGTGAGGAAGAGGAGATCGAGAAGCCGCCGAGCGCGGGCCTGGTGGTCTTCCTGCTGGTCCTGCCGCTGCTGCTGATCCTGCTGAACACCGGGTTGGACGCCCTGGGTTCCATCGGCGTGGTGGACCCGGACGCCAGCTGGGTGCACGCCGTCCAGGTCGTCGGCGCGACGCCCGTCGCGCTGCTCATCGCCGTCCTCGTGACGATCGTCGCGCTCGGCCTGCGCCGCGGCAAGAGCGGAACCGCCATCGAGAAGACGATCGACGGTGCCCTCGGTCCGGTCTGTTCCGTCATCCTGATCACCGGTGCCGGCGGCATGTTCGGCGGCGTGCTGCGTGCGACGGGTATCGGCGACGCGATCGCCCAGTCCTTCGACTCCCTCGGCATCCCGCTCATCGTCGCAGCATTCCTCATCGCCGCGGCCATCCGCGTGGCACAGGGTTCCGCAACGGTGGCGCTGACCACCGCGGCGGCCCTGGTCGCCGACGGTGTGGCGTCGAGCGACATGTCGGCTGTCCAGGTGGCCTGTGTCGTGATGTCGCTGGCCGCGGGTTCCGTGATCGCCAGCCACGTCAACGACTCTGGTTTCTGGTTGGTCGGACGCCTGCTGAACATGGACGTGAAGACCACGTTGCGCGTGTGGACGGTCCAGCAGACCATCGAGTCGGTTGTCGCCTTCGCCCTCGTGCTCGTGATCTACGGGGTGGTCAGCCTCGTGTGATCAGCCGACCACCGTGCGCAGCCGCAGGGCGTTGATCCTGCCGAGCTCGCGCACGGTGGTCTCCCATTCACCGACGGTGGGGTTTTCCAGGCGCCGCTTGAGCAGCAGGAGGACCTCGTTGCCACCGATGCCCTGGGCGCACACCAGGAAGATGTGGTGGAACCGTGCCTCGTAGCGGCGTGCCAGGTCGGAGATCTCGGCGAGGACCTCGGGAGGGGAGTCGAGGATGAAGGCCTGCTCCTCGCGCGAGTAGGAGTCGGTCGTCTTCTCCCCGAGGACCGGGTGGGACTGGATGCTGGTGATGATCTCGACGCGTGGCAGCCGCAGCAGTTCACGGTGGGCGACGTCGAGCAGGTGCTCGAGGCTGCGGAAAGGTGCGGCGGCGGCAATGGCCGCGCCGAGCGGGGGCGAGTAGAGCAGGGCGCCGATCATCTCTGTGACCTCGGTGGGGGTCATCCTGTTGAGGTCGTCGACTGTGGTGACGGGAACGGTGTCAATCATGGTTCCCAGTGAACCGGCGGGGCATTTCCGATCCGTTTCGCGGTGGTGAACTCCGATCGGTGGTGCCCCCGCG
>NZ_JBQSWS010000026.1:0-38551 GCF_052377355.1 Corynebacterium sp. AOP40-4SA-5 | reverse complement strand
GACGGGGGAGGAGCGGTCGAAGATGCGCGGGCTCCACCGTCCGGCGACGACGTCGAGGACGGGGGCGTCGGTGGGTGCTGTGCGGTCTGTTCGCTGTGTCATGACCAGAGTCAACCATCACCGCGCGCGCATTGTTCCCCTTCCATTCGGGGTGGATAGGAAGGGGGATCGGCGTTGTGTGCGTCAGCGGTCGATGTCGTCGACCCGGACCCTGTCGTAGAGGACCACGTTGCGTGCCAGTGGGATCTGGTGCGAGGCGCTCTCGAGGATGTGCATGAAGTAGCCGGCGGTGTTCGGGACGACCAGGGTGTCCCCCGTCGAGATCCCCTCCGGGAAACGCATCCGGCGGCGGATGATCACCTCGTCCTCGATGCAGTACGCGCCGACGAGGAAACCCTCCGCGTCGGGACCGCGTTCCGGACGGCCGGATCGACCTGTGCCAGGCGTCCGCTGCCGGACGAGCAGGGGGTCGACGAGGATGTCGTCGGAGGTGGTACGGCACTGCGTACGGTTCATCTCCACCCCGACCAAGGGGACACCGTCGCTACGGTCCTTGAGGAAGGCCACCCGTGCCAGGATCATCCCGCAACCGTCGAGCACCGCGCGCCCCGGTTCCAGGTGCAGCCGCAGGCCCCTTCGGATCAGCGCGTCGGCGACGGATCCGTCGAGCAGTCCGCGCAACCAGTCGCCGCGCACCGGCGACTGGTGGAAGGGGTAGGTGTTCGCCAGCGGGTCCGACTTCCACGTGAAGGACGCCCCGGTGCCGTCGACCATCGCGCGGCGGGCGTCCAGGAACGCCTCCCACCGGGACCCGTCGTCGAGGTAGCTCATCGGCACACCGCCACCCAGGTCGACGAATTCTGGACGGTGCCCCAGCTCCGTCGCGGCATCGGTGACCTGCAGGGCGTCGACCAGGGCGAGCCGCCGGTCCGCGGCGGAGTAACCGTGCAGGTGCACGTGCGCGCCGACGACCTCCACCGTGCCCCCAACTTCCACGAGCGCGTCCCGCCAGATCGCCGGACGTTCCCCGAAGCGGGTCGGTGGCAGACGCTCCGGGTCCGGCGACACCCGCGGGGCGACGCGCGCCCGGACCGCGGGAGCGCCGTCACCCTGCTCGCTGAGACGGCTGAGACGGCTGAGACGGCTGAGTCGGTGCAGTTCGGCCACGTTGTCCACCGACACGGTCACCGCGTTGTCCACCGCCAGTTGCAGCAGCCGGTCCGGTTTCACCGCCGCGCTGAGGATCACGCGGTCCCCGGGCACACCACGGTCGAGGACCTGGCGCAGCTCGCGTTCGCTGGCGACGTCGACCCCGTGACCGGCCCGGAGCGCGGTGTCCACGAAACACAGGGCCTTGTTCGCCTTGCGGGCGTAGAACACCCGGGTCTCCACCCCGGCGTCGGCGCCGGCGTCGCGCAGCTCCGCCATGTTGCGCACCATCGGTGCGGTGCGCAGGACGTTGACCGGGGACCCGTGCTCCTCCAGCAACGTGCGACACGCCCCGGCGTCACCCAGCAGCTCCACCATCCACGGCTCCAGCCGTGCGGGCAGCGGTACGGTCCCCTCGGCGCCGGGCGTCCCGGGGCGGCTGGGCCCGTGGGCCCTGACCACCCGCCGTGCCCACCGTGGCACCACGTCGTGCAGGGAGCGGTTGAGGGAGTCGGCCCCGGTCAGTGACGCGTCGGCGTCCCGTCCGACCACCGAGAGCCCCGGTCGGCCCACCACGTGCCCCGCGGCGTCCACCCGCCCGGTACCGGACGCCAGGGTGCCGGGGACGTCCCCGGCCGGGGCGAGGACCGCGTCCACGACCACGTCGGCCGGCGGCGTCAGCGTCCCGACCTCCGCGCGTACCGGGGCGTGGACGACCCCGGCGTCGATGAGGGCCAGCAGCCGGGCGGCGTTGTGCGGCGGCAGCCCGAACGCCACGCGCTCCAGGGTCCGGGCCAACGCCGCGAAACCGGGCAGTGAGATGCGTCGACCGTGGGACGTACGCCACACGATCGCGGGGTAGAGCGAGCGCCACGCGTGGCCGACCGCCCAGGCGGCGTCGGGGGTTGCGGCGCCGGTGGCGACCGCGTGGGAGTTGCGGAGCTCGGTCACGGCATCCACTCCGGTATCGGTACCTGCGATGACGCGGCGCACGAGAGCCCCGTCCTCCGTGCCCCGGGCCGTGGCAAGCAGACGGTCCGCCGCGCACGCCACCGCGTCCCGCAGCTCCCCGAGGTCGCGACTCACCCGCACCCGACGCTCCTCGGCGGCCAACCCGTCCGACGGCCGCAGACCCGCCAGGGGACTGCCCGGCTCCGGCTTCACCGTCATGAACCGGCCGGTGCGGCTGAGCGGCCGGATGGCCGCAGGCTCGGACCCGCCGCGGCGGTAGACCCACCCTCCGTCGGCGGGGACAACGGAACCGCCGCGACCGAGGGTGAGCTCCAGCGCGGCGTCCACGAACGTCAACGCCGCGCCGCGCACGTCCACCACCGCGCCCGCGGCGATCCTGCGCAGCCCGTCGGGTGGATAGACCCCGACGACCGGTACGGCGGGGACGTCCCCCGACCCGACGGTCGGGGGCAGGGCCCCGGGCCAGGTCCGGGCGTGCCCGGTTGCCAGCAGCACTTCGTCGTACCCCTCCAGTTCGCCCAGGTCGGTGACCCGGGCGGCCACGATGTGCAGCGTGCACCCCGAGTCCGGTTGCCGCGTGGAGTCGAGCAGGGCCTGCCAGGACTCGGCGAAGAACCGGCCCACCAGCGACCGGGGCGGGAAAGGGTCGGCGTCGGATCCACGCCCGAACTGCCGCCGCCACCCGTCGAAACTACCCAGGGCACTGGTGACGATGTGCGAGGACACGTTCATCGTCCAGTGGTCGGGCTGCTCCGTGCCGTAGGCCGACCCGGCGCCGGGGGCCCGGTCGTCCCACACGTCCACGGCCACCCTCACCCCGTGCGCCCGCGCCTGGTCCAGGAGCTCCTCAGCGGCCCACAGGCCCCGCGGGCCGGCCCCGATGATCGCGACCCTCAGGTCGGGAGAGTTCACCGCCATGACGGCACCACCCCGATGTGTTCGGCGACCCAGTCGTCGTCGTAGAGCGTGTCCAGGTAGGCGGTACCGAAGTCGTGCAGCACTAGCACGGTGTCCGTCCGCTGTTCCGCATCCTGGCTCCGGCCGTGTTCACGGGCACGGCCCGCAGCCGCCGCGACGACCGCGCCGCCGGACGCCCCGGGCAGGATCCCCTCCCGCCGCGCCAGCGCCCGGGCACCGGCCACCGTGTCTGCCGCGGACACCCGCACGACGTCCCCGATGTCCGTGAGCCCGGCGAGGTCCGGGACCACCCCGGCACCGAACCCCGGCAGCAGACGTTCCCCACGCCGACCGCCGTAGAGCACCGACCCCTCCGCGTCCACCGCGGTGACCCGGGTGCGCGCACCGGTCTCGCGCAGGTGCCGGACGCACCCGCCGATCGTCCCGGTGGTGCTCACCGCCACGAACAGGGCGTCCGGGGCGCGTCCGAGCTGGTCGACGATCTCCCGCATCGTCCCGGAGGAGTGCGCGTCGAACGCCGCCCGGTTGGAGTACTGGTCGAGGTTCACCGCGCCCGGGAGTTCACGGAGCAGGTCGGCGACCCGGGTGCGCCGGGCGGCGAGCCAGTCGCCGGTCGCCGGGTCCGGGGAGTCCACGTGGTGCACCGTCGCGCCCAGGGCCGTCATCACCGCCACCGTCTGGCGGTTCGCGTGCGGGTCCACCACGCAGTGGAAGTCGATGTCGTGCAGTGCGCAGTCCCTGGCCAGGGCCACGCCGAGATTGCCGGAACTGGACTCCACCACGCACCCGCCCGCCCGCACGGTGCCCGTGGACAGTGCGGAGGCGAGCAACGCGGCGGCCGTGCGGTCCTTGGCGCTGCCACTGGGGTTGAACCCCTCGAGTTTCGCCCACACCCGTGCCGGGCCGGGGAAGAGACGGTCGAGCAGGACCAGGGGGGTCCCGCCGACCGTGCCGCGGATACCTGTCGTGATGGGGAGACCTTTCGTCGACGGTCAGTTGCCACGACGCTACGCCGCGGACCGGCTCAGTGGTGGAAGCCCGGATGCGACTGCCCGGCGGCAGGGTCCGCGGCATTGAGGTGGTCGACGCAGGCACGCAGGTCACGCACCAGGAAGGACGCCAGGTCGCGGCTCATGCCGTTGCGCACCACGATGCGTTGGACGGTGACGTCGGAGAGGTCGTCGGGCATCGGGTAGGCGGGCACCTGCCAGCCCTTCATCCGCAGCCGGTCGGAGAGGTCGTAGAGCGTCCAGCCGCGTGCGGCGGCGCCCGCGAGGCGCCAGGCGAACACCGGGACGTCCTGCGCGTCGTTCCACAGGTCGAACTCCGGCATCGCCCCGATCTCCCGGGCCAGGTACCGGGCCACGTCGATGGTGTTCTGCTGGACCCGCCGGTACCCGTCCATCCCGAGCTGCAGGAACAGGTAGTACTGCAGCAGCACCTGCGCGCCGGGGCGGGAGAAGTTCAGCGCGAAGGTCGGCATGTCCCCGCCGAGGTAGCTCACCCGGGAGACCAGGTCCTCCGGAAGGTCCTCGGCCCGGCGCCACACGACCCACCCGAGCCCGGGGTAGACCAACCCGTACTTGTGGCCGGACACGTTGATCGACGCCACCCGCGGCAGCCGGAAGTCCCACTCCATCTCCGGCTGCAGGAACGGGGCGATCATGCCGCCGGACGCGGCGTCCACGTGGATGCGCACGTCCAGGCCGGTGTCCGACTCGATCCTGTCGAGTGCGGCGGCGATGTCGGCCACCGGCTCGTACATGCCCGTGTAGGTCACCCCCAGGATCGCCACCACACCGATGGTGTCCTCGTCGACGTACCGTTCCAGGTCGTGACCGTCGAGGACCTTGTGCTCCTCGCTGATCGGCACGTAGCGCGGTTCGACGTCGAAGAAGTTGCAGAACTTCTCCCAGCACACCTGCACCGCCGAGGACATCACCAGGTTCGGACGTGCGGTGGACGCGCCGGCGGCGCGGCGGCGGTGCTGCCAGCGGCGTTTCAACGCCAGTCCGCCCAGCATGCAGGCCTCGGACGAGCCCATCGTCGAGGTGCCGACGGCCCCGCCCGTACCGTCTGCACTGCCCGTGCCGTCTGGGTCGGGTGCGTTCCACAGGGCGGCGATCATGCGCCAGCAGCGTTCCTCGATGTCCGCGGTGGCGGGGTACTCGTCCTTGTCGACCATGTTCTTGTCGAAGGCCTCGCGGTAGAGACGGTCGGCGTAGTCGTCCATCCACGTACCCACGAAGGTGGCCAGGTTCATCCGGGCGTTGCCGTCCAGCATGGCCTCGTCGTGGATTACCTGGTAGGCGGTCTCGGGGAGGGACTCGGACTCCGGGATGCGGTTCCGGGGGAAGCTGGTGGTCTCGCCCACACGGGCGAACAGCGGGTTGAGTTCGACCTGCGGGCGGTCCTGGGTCATGGCTGAGGTTGCCTTCCTGGCGGTGGGGCCTGCGCTCTCCCCGCCGAGGGTACGCCGGGGAAAGGGCGGGGGAGCGTGGCGCGGAAGGAGACTCAGAGCCCCTCGAGCACCTCCGCGGTCGTGGCGATGCGGTGCGCGTAGGTCGGGCCGTTGAGCTCGTGGGCGGCGTGCATCATCTCGGGGGTGAACGCCGCGGTGGCGTCGCGCACGAGGGTCACGTGGTAGCCCAGCTCCATGGCGTAGCGCCCGGTGGCCTCGATGCAGGTGTTGGCCAGCATGCCGACGAGCACCACGTGCGTCACCCCGTGCTGCTTGAGCTGAAGGTCCAGGTCGGTGTTGGCGAAGCCGTTCTGCGCCCAGTGCTCGGCGACGACCACGTCGTCCCCGCCGGGCCGGAAGTCCGGGTGGAACTCGCCGCCCCATTCACCGGCCTCGAACAGCCTCATCTCCAGGGCGGCGGCCTGGTTCGGGTTCACGAACCGCCAGTCGTGCATGTTCGTCGGCGTCCAGCGGCGGTGGGGCACGAAGACGACGGGGACGTCGCGGTGCCGCGCGGCGTCGGTGAGGGTGCGCAGGTTGTCGAGGAGGCCGACGTCCTCGGCGACGTCCTGCACCATCGGCCAGACCTTGCCTCCCTCGGAGAGGAAGTCGTTGTAGGGGTCCACGACCAGGACGGCGGTGCGTCCTGCATTGGTGTCGGTGCTCATGCTGCTTCTCCGTTTCGGGTGTTCTGGACGTTGACGAGCATCTTTCCGGTGTTGGCGCCGCGCATCATGTCGAGGAAGGCGTCGACGGTGTCGCCGATGCCGTCGACGACGGTCTCGTCCCACACGATCTCGCCGGAGCCGATCCAGCCGGCCATGCGCGTGGTGAACTCCTCGACCAGGTCGAGGTGGGCGCCCACGGTGAACCCGCCGACGGTGAGGCCGCGGGTGATGATGTTCTGCAGGTTGTCGGGGCCGGGTACGCGGTCGGTGGTGTTGTAGCCGGTGATCGCGCCGCACAGGGCGAGGCGTCCGGCGTCGTTCATCACGTCGAGCGCGGCCTCGAGGTGGTCGCCGCCGACGTTGTCGAAGAACACGTCCACCCCGTCCGGCGCGAGCGCGGGGAGCTGCTCGCGGACGGGGGCGTCGCGGTAGTTCAGCGCGGCGTCGTAGCCGTACCTCCCGGTCAGCAGGTCGACCTTCGCGTCGGTGCCGGCGGAGCCGATGACGCGTCCGGCGCCGAGCAGGCGCGCGATCTGGCCGACGGCGGTGCCCACGGCCCCGGCCGCCCCGGAGACGAAGACGGTGTCGCCCGGCTTCATCCACGCGATCCGGGTCAGACCCACGTAGGCGGTCAGCCCGGTGAGGCCGAGGATGTGCAGGTGGGCGGAGAGCGGCGCGCCGGGGATGTCGGGGACGGGCCGGAACGTGGCCGCGTCGTCCTGGATGACGTCCGTCCACCCGTGCTCGTGGAGCACCGCGGTGCCGACGGGCAGGGCGTCGGACGCCGAGGCGGTGACGCGTCCGACGGCGCCGCCGGTGGTGGTCTCGCCGAGTGCGAAGGGCGGGACGTAGCTGCGGCCCTCGTTCATCCGGCCGCGCATGTAGGGGTCGACGGAGACGAACTCGTTGGCGACGCGGACCTCGCCGGGGGCGGGGTCGGGGTAGGTGACGGTGACGGTGCGGAAGTCGTCGTGCGTGGGCCAGCCGGTCGGTCGGTGGACCAACTGGATCTGGGTGCTTGTTGCCTGCGGCATGGTTCTCCTGGTTCGGTACGCTGGTGGCGGCGGGTCCGGTGGTGTCATGTGGAGCCCGGCCAGAGTTTTAGTCCGGCCAGTACAGTATATACTGTACCGACCGGTACGCAACTGCGGAAGGATGACGAGGCCCGACGATGGGACGCCCACAGACATTCAGCACCGAGACCGCCGTGCGCGACGCGCGCGCGGTCTTCTGGCGCCACGGCTTCGACAACGCCCCGCTCCCCGAACTCGAACGCGCCACCGGCCTGGGCCGCTCCAGCATCTACCACGCCTTCGGCTCCAAACGCGGCCTGTTCGACGCCGCCGTGACCAACTACCTCGACGAGGTCATCCGCCCCAGCCTCACCCCGCTGACCGGCGAAACCGTCGCTCCGGACGCCTTCGGGCGCTACCTCGACATGCTCAAGGACGCCTTCGGCGCGCAGGACGCCGCCAGCGCGGCTGATGGTTCTGATGGGTGCCTCATCCTCAACGCCGCCACCGCCCCCATCGGCAGGGACGCGACGATGGCCCGCGTCGTCGACGACTACCGCGCCGAACTGCGCGCCGCCTACCTGCGCGGCATCCGCGCCGCCCGGCCGCAGCTGGAACCGGCCCGCCAGGAGACCCTGGCCGACGCCTGCACCGGGCTGGTGATCTCCGCGTCCGTGCTCGTCCGGGTCTCCCCGGACGCCGCCGTCACCGCGGTGGGCACCGCGCGCGATCTGCTGGACGCGGCGTAGGCGTCGCCGGGGAGCTGCTGGAGGGCCCCTGAAGGCCACCTGGAGGCCCCCTGGTAGCCCCGTCTCCACCCCGTCTCCACGCCGCTGTCGTTGTAATATGGGCCAATGATAAAACGCCTCATCGCCAGTGCGTTTTGGTTCGTCAGCAGGTGGCGGCTGGCACCCCAGCCCGCGCCTCAGCGTCCAACGATCCTCATCGGCGCACCGCACACGTCCAACTGGGACTTCATCCTCATGCTCGCCATCGCGTGGAAGCTGGGGATCAGGATGCGGTGGCTGGGCAAGACCAGCCTCTTCCACGGCTTGCGGGGCCCGGTGATGCGCGCGCTCGGGGGGATCGCCGTCGACCGGGAGTCCCCCGGCGAGGTCGTGGGGGACCTGGTCTCCCAGCTCAACGACGACAAGGGCCTGGCCATCGTCATCACGCCGGACGGCACCCGCGGTGCGCACGAGTACTGGAAGTCCGGCTTCTACCGCCTCGCCGAGCAGACCGGCCTGCCGCTCACGCTCGGCTACGTGGACCGTCCCACCATGACCACCGGCCTCGGCCCCACCTTCGAGGTCACCGGCGACGTCGCCGCCGACATGGCGAGGATCCGCGAGTTCTACCGCGACAAGTCCGGGTTCATCCCCGCCTCCCGGGTCGAGCCGCGGCTTCGTCATGAGCCGGGTCGCGAGCCGGGCAGCGGGCCAGGTGCGGTGTGAGGGGCGTGTCATGACCACCGACCCCGGTACCCCCACCCGGCGCACCGTGTTCTACCGCGGGCCGCGGCCCGTGCTGCGCGGCTACCTGCACCTGTTCGCGTTCTGGTTCTTCCTCGGCACCGGCACCAGCCTCACCGTCCTGGCGTTCGCCACCACCGGGTTCTCCTGGCTGGCCGTGGCCACCGCCGTCTACGCGCTCTGCCTCGCCGGCATGCTCGGGGTCTCCGCCCTGTACCACCGCGTGCCCTGGAAGAGCGAGGGTTCGGTGCAGGGCTGGCGGCGGGCCGACCACTCCATGATCGCCATCTTCATCGCCGGCACCTACGGGCCGATCTTCCTCGGCGCCGACGCACCGGGAAACCGGGTGCCACTCCTGGTGCTGTGCTGGGTCACGGCGATCGCCGCGGTGGCGGTCAACATCCTGTGGATCACCCACCCGCGGTGGTTGTCCGTCACGATCTACCTGGTGCTCGGGTGGATCGCCGTGTTCGGCATGAACATCCTGTGGCACGGGCTCACGGCACCGGAGCTGGTGCTCATCATCCTCGGCGGGGTGATCTACAGCGTCGGCGCGCTGGGGTACGCGCTGAAGTGGCCGACGATCAGCGAACACTGGTTCGGCTTCCACGAGGTCTTCCACGCCGGCACGATCATCGCCGCCGGCCTGCACCACATCGCCATCTGGATGATCGTGCTGAACGCCGCATAACCCGTACCCCGCGCAGGTGGGGCACGGGTTAAACGACAGAATGTGTGTCCGGGACCGGCGCTCCGCAGCAGGTCAAGCTAGAGGAAGGGGGCTCGGATAGCTCTTCGGGAGCTACTGAGCCGCGGAGCCGCCATTGCTCCGTCGTACCGGCCCATGGAGGCTGCGCCCGCTGACTCCGGGTAGCCCGAAGCATCTCGTCCCGAGTCCCCGGCGCAATCCCTGCATTTCGGTCCGATCACTGGCAGTGACCGGACCGAAATGCAGGGATTGCGCCGGGCAGCAGAGGCGCTGGAGCCACCGCTTCCCGGGACTTGCCCCGTACAACCCGGTCGCCTGCAGGTCGAGACGGGCTGAGCGCTGGTCATGATGCGCCCGAGGCAGACACGCATTCTGACCATTAACCCTGGGGCACGCACAGGAAAACCCCGGCACCGTCGCTGAACGACGGTGCCGGGGTCGGGAAGTTCTTCCTAGACCACCGTGACGGAGACAGCGGCCGGGCCCTTGCGGCCGTCCTCGGTCTCGAAGGTGACCTTCTGGTTCTCCTCGAGGCTACGGAAACCGTTGCCCTGGATCTCCGAGTAGTGGACGAAGACGTCGGCGGAGCCGTCCTCGGGGGAGATGAAGCCGAAGCCCTTTTCGGCGTTGAACCACTTGACAGTTCCGTTGATCATGAGATCATCCTTTCTTCAGTGTCAGCGTCCGGATCATTCCGTGCGCTGGGTCGACCGAATGTTCCTGGAGGAATCAGTTCGCGTCCAAAAGACAACTTCCGTGAACTTGATTCCTTCCGGGGAACCGAAAGGGAAAAACAACTCAGAAACTGTAACCGACGTCCACACTACACCGCGGGGCCCCAGCCACCAAGGACGCCGGCTACGGCACCAGCACGATGCGTCCGGCGACCGTGCCCGCCCGCAGGTCGTCGAACGCGCGCGCGGCGTCCTCCAGCGGGTACGTCGTGGTCTCCACGTGCAGCTTGCCCTGCTGGACCAGCGCCACCGCCTGGCGCATGTCGGCGCGGGTGCCGCCGTAGGCGCGCTCGATGTTCACGCCCCACTCGAGCGGGGACGCCGCGGTGTTGTAGCCGAACTCGCCGCCGCCGAGGCCGACGAAACGGATCGCCCCGCCCACGCCGACCACCGACAACGCCAGGTCCACGGTCGGCTGCACGCCGACGAAGTCCAGGACCACGTCCGCGCCGCGCCCGCCGGTCTCCTCCAGGATGCGTGCCGCGGCGTCGCCGTCGCTGGGCAGCGCCAGGTCCGCGCCGTGGGAGGCGGCGTACTCCACCTTGGACGCGTCGGTGTCCAGGGCGATGATCCGGGCACCGGTCGTGGCCGCGAGGATCTGCAGGCCCACGTGACCCAGCCCGCCGAGACCGATGGTGACCACCGTGGCGCCACCCACGAGCCGGTCACGGATGCTGTTGACCGCGTGCATCGGGGTCAGCGCCGCGTCCGCCAGCGGGGCGGACGTGGTCGGGTCCAGGTCGCCCAGCGGGTCGAGGTGGTGGGTCTTCACCGCGATGTACTCGGCCATGCCGCCCGGGGAGCCGATGCCGGGGGACACCGGTGCCATCGCGCCGCGCGGGTTCGCCACCTCGCACTCGTTGTCGCGTCCGGCGAGGCACTTGTTGCACTCACCGCAGCTCAGGACCAGGGCCACCAGGGCACTGTCGCCCTTCTCCCAGCCGGTGACGGCCTCGCCGGTCTTCTCGACGACACCGGCCACCTCGTGGCCCAGGGTGGCGCCGATCAGCGGGCTGTCGTCGGTGCCGATGATGTGCAGGTCGGAGTGGCAGAGTCCGGCCCCGGACACCTTCAGCAGGACCTCGTCGGCCTGGATCTCCGGCACCGGCCGGTCCTGGACCTCGACGGTGTCCTTGGCGGTGAATGTCACTGCACGCATGGGTGCTCCTTCTTCTCGTACTTCTGGTTCTTCAGGGTTATTCAGGTGCGGTATCTGAAATCGGTCTCAGGGCATTGTCAGCACGGCCTTGACGGTCTTTCCGTTGACGGTGTCCTCGATGGCCTGGTCGATCTGCTCGAAGGGGTAGGTGGTGACCAGCTCGTCGAAGGGGAACCGACCTGCCTTGTACAGCTCCACCAGGTGCGGGATGAACACCTGGGGGACGGAGTCGCCCTCGATGGCGCCGATGATCTGCTTGCCGGACGCCGAGATGCGCTCGAGGTCGATCATCGCCCCCGGCTTCGGCGCGCCGATGAGCGCGATCCTCGCGCCGAAGGACGTGGAGTCGATGAGCTGGGAGACCACACCCGGCACGGCGGTGGTGTCCAGCGCGTAGTCCGCCCCGCCACCGGTGATCTCCAGGATCTTCTCGACCGGGTCCTCGTTCTTCGAGTTGATGGTGTGCGTGGCACCCAGCCGACGGGCGAACTCCAGACGCTCGTCGATGATGTCGACGGCGATGATGGTCGTGGCCCCGGCGACGCTGGCCGCCATGATCCCGGCCAGCCCCACCGCGCCGGTGCCGGTGACCACGATCGACTCGCCCGCGGGCACGTTCAGCGTGTTCAGGACGGACCCCGCGCCGGTCTGGATGCCGCAGCCCAGCGGGCCGGCGATCTCCACCGGTGCCCCCTCGGGCAGCACGACCACGTTCTTCTCCGAGGCGATCGCGTGCGTGGCGAAGGACGACTGGCCGAAGAAGCTGCCGTGCACCCCGTCGTCCTCGAACGTGGTCGAGCCGTCCTCACGGGCGCCGCCGAAGTTCAGGAAGGTGAAGTTCAGGCAGTAGGCCTCCCGTCCGCTCCGGCAGTTGCGGCAGTGGCCGCAGGCCGCGTACGACATCGCCACGGCGTCGCCCACCTTCACGCCGAGGACGGCGTCCCCGACCTCCTCCACGATCCCGGCGCCCTCGTGGCCCAGGACGATGGGGTACGGGCTCTCGATGTCACCCTGCCTCACGGCGATGTCGGTGTGGCACAGCCCCACCGAGGTGACCTTGACGAGGATCTCGTCGGGGCGCAGGTCCCCGAGCGTGAGATTCTCGAAAGTGAACGGCTCATCGACTCCACGGACGACTGCAGCCTGAACTGGTGTTGACATGATCTACGACCTGTTCTCTCTCACGGGTTTAACTTATGCCTCCAGGGTAGACCCGTTCAGGCGATCGGGGTGCGGTAGTCTCGGCGGCTCCGCTCAACCGACCCCTCACGGAAAGTCCCCGCATGCCTCCACGCAACCCGGCCCTCGGCCCGTACCACGACCGTCGCGAGATGAACCTCGGCATCGTCCTCGCCGGACTTGCCGGGGCCATGGGCGCGGCCGCCTGGCTGCACAGCTCCGGCTGGTACGTGACCTTCATGACCGGAAACACCGAGCGCATGATCCTGGAGCACTTCAAGGGCAACCACCTGCTCGGCCTCGGCGCGCTGGCCACGGTGGCGGCGTTCCTGGTGGGCGTCATGGTCGCCACGTTCGCCCGCATCTACTGGTGGACGAAGTCCCGGCACGCCGCGACGTTGGTCACCATGGTCGCCGCGTACGTCGCCTGGTTGTTCGACGTCCTCACCGACGAGGCCGGTGCGTCCTTCGGTGTGGTGCCGATCCTGTCGCTGGCCTTCGGGCTGGGCGCGTTGAACACCTCCATCAGCCGCGGTAACCAGGTGGCGATGCCGCTGTCGTACGTGACCGGCACGCTGGTGAAGATGGGCCAGGGGTTCGCCCTGCACCTGTCCGGGGTGCAGCGGTGGGTGTGGGTCGCCCAGCTGGTGACCTACGCCGGCTTCCTCGTGGGCATCGTGCTCGGCGGGGCGGTGTTCCACTCCATCGGCACGGACAACTCCCTGGCCGCTCTGGCAGTGATCACCACGGTGATCGCCGCGGTGACCTGGAAGCTCGACCACCCGCGTTTCGCCGCGAAGGACGCCGCCTGAAGCGACGACCCCGCGTCGCGTGCAGGATCCGCTCGGATCGTGGCACGCGACGACCGGATCTGGCACGGCGCGCGGGGTACGTCCGGACGTCACGCCGGACGCCGCGCCGGACGCTGTGGCATCGGGCACGTACCGGCGTTCACCAGCTGCGCGCCGCGCGCGTCCGTGCTATCACAGAGATCCACGTCAAGAGCACGCACAGACAGCACAGACGGCACCGATCGTGCCCCGTCTCCCTTCCGTCCCTCACCTCTGCCCCCGGAAAGGACCCTGCCATGGAGTACACCGAACTCGCGGCGTACCGGCTGCACGCCGGACATGTCACGACCTGGACCCCCACAGCGACGACCTCCACCGCCGATTCAGGCGACGCCTGGGCCGTGGACCCCCGCCCCCTGTCCTGCAACCACGAGGCGCACGTCGCCGAGGCGCTCGCCGCCGGCCCCGCCGCGAACCCTGCCGCGAACCCCGCCGCGTCTGACACCTCGTCCGACGCCTCCGACCCCCGCGGCGACAACTGGATCGGCACCGCCTTCCGCATCCACCACACCTTCGACGCCGAGGTCTTCGCCGCCACCCTGCGTGCGTGGATGGTCCGCCACGAGGCCTACCGCACCACCGCCGTGGCGGGCACCGTCGGCGACTCCGCCGTGGAGGACCCCGCCCTGCACCGCAGGACGCTGCCCGCCGACGCCGTCGACGTGACGTCCCGCAGCGTCGGACACCTGGCGGACGCGGCGAGCGTGCGCGAGGTCCTCGAACGGCACTTCGCCACCGAGGTCTCCGCCCTGCAGTGGCCGCACCTGACCGTGGCGACCGTCGGACCGGACGCCGAGGCGCCGGACGACTCCCTCGGCAGCCAGGACGGCCCCTGGTTCACCGTCGTCTTCGCCGCCGACCACGCGGTGATGGACGCCTACACCCAGATCGTCTCCATCGCCGAGCTGCGTGAGATCTACGCCGCCGAGCTCGCCGGACGTTGCCCCGAGCTGTCGCTCGCCGGCTCGCACGTGGACTACAGCCGCGTCGAGCGCGAACTGGCCGACGAGCTCACCGTGGAGCACCCCGTGGTGCAGCGGTGGCGCGACTTCCTGGGACGCTGCGACGGCACGCCGCCGGCGCTGGCGCTCGCCGCGACGCCTGCGGCGCCCGAAGCGTCCGGCGCCCCTGAGCCCCTGCAGGTCAGCACGTCCGTCTGGCTGCTCGGCGAGGTCGACGCCACGGTCTTCGGCCAGCTCGCCAAGAGCTACGGCGGCAGCCAGGTCACCGGCCTGCTCGCCGCGCTGAAGGTCGCCGTCGCGCGCGCCGACCGCACCGGTGTCTGCGGCGACGCGCTGCGCTACGTGATGCCGATGCACACCCGCACCTCCCCGGAGTTCGCCCTGTCCGCCGGCTGGTTCGTGGGGCTGATGCCGGTGGAGGACCCGATGCCGCGCGGTGCGGACTTCTCCGAGGCCGTCGCCGCCACCACCGCGGCGGTGAAGGCCAACCGTGACGTGGTCGCCCACCCGTACCCGCGCGTCGCCGAGCTGCTCGGCGTCACCCGCCCGCCGCGGTTCGTGGTGTCCTACGTGGACACCCGCTTCATCCCCGGCGCCGACGACTGGACGCCCCACGACAGGACGCTGCGCGCCGTCGCCCGCAGCGCCAGCGACGTCTACGTGTGGGTGGTGCGCACCCGCGCCGGGGTGAACATCTCCATGCGCTACCCGGACGACCGGGTGACCCGCGAGGCCGTGCGCGCCCTGATCGCCGAGTACTTCGCCGTGCTGCACAGCGTGGTCGACACCGGCGACGCCTCCTCGGAGCCCTTCGAGGTGCCCTTCGAGGTACCGACGACCCCCGTGGCAGTGTCGGAGGGCTGAGCCGGTGGAGCGTCTGACCGCCGACGACCACCTCTTCGTGGTCATGGAGCAGGTGACGGGCATGCCCGTGCTGCCTCAGGTGATCTGGCGGATCGGCGCGGCTGGTAATACTGAGGCGTCCGGCAACACTGGTGCGGTGCTCGACCACGTCGCCGACGTCGGACGTCACCTGCGCGCCGGACGCCTCTCCCGCCTGGTCACCCGCACCCGCGGCCCGGTGCGAGACCGTTGGACCTTCACCCCCGAGGCCGGACGCGTGCACGTCGAGCGTGACCCGCTGGCCCCCGACGCCGTCACCGGGTGGCTCGACGACCGGCTCACCACCGGCATCGACAGCGTGCACGGCCCCGCCTGGGAACTGTGCGCCCGACCCACCACCGACGGTGACGTGGTCGTCTCCCTGGTGCGCAGTCACGTCGTCGCCGACGGCGCCGCGCTGATCAGCGCCGTCACCGAGGCCGTGACCGGCACACAGCACGCCGCCGGGTCCCGCCGCGCGCCCGGCGACACACTGCGCGACGCCCTCTCCCTCACCCGCGCCGCAGGACGCGCCGCGGTGGGCCTGCTGCGCGGCGGCAGCGGTGCCGTGCCCGCTGCGTCCGGCGCCGTTCCCGACGCTCCAGTGGACATGGTGGGGGACGGCCCCGCCGTGGTGCCCACCGTGGCGGTGCGGGTGGACACCGCACGCTTCGACGAGGTCGCCGCGGCGGTCGACGGGACGTCCAACACGCTGTTCCAGGCCGTGACCCTCGGCGTGCTCGCCGGCTCCGGGCGGGTGGGTGAGGGGGACGCCGTGCCCGTCGCCGTGCCGATGTCGGTGCGTGGTGTCGGCCCGGCTGATCCGGCTGATCCTGCTGATTCAGGCGTTGACCTGCGTGCCAACGTCACCACCGGGGCGACGGTGCACACCACCGTGGACCCAGGACGCTACCGTGACCTGCGTCCGCTGCGCGAGGCGGCGAAGGTGGCCTACCGACAGGTCGGTGACCGGGCGGAACAAGGCGGCCTGGACCGCGTGGCGGCGATGGCGCAGCTCGCGCAGGTGCTGCCGGACGCCGTGGTGCGTCGGGCCGCGGCAGGGTCCAGCACCCCGCTGTGCCTCGCGTCGAACCTCGGCGAGCCCGACGCCGCCTTCGCTCGCCTGGGACTGGACTCCGGACTGGACTCCGGGTCAACTGCTACCTGTGACGTGGCCCTGCGTTCCGTGATCCGGGCGGACTCCGCCCGGGAACTCGCGGCGCGACGGGGCGGGATCAGCGCCTGGGCGGTGCGCAACGGGGACACGCTGTCGTTGTCCTTCACCTCCCTGGACCCGGTCCACGTCCGCGACACCGAGCATCTGCTCGACCTGGTGGCCGGGGAGCTGGACCGGTGGGGTCTGCGCTGGGGCAGCGACGTGGTGCGGTGGCTGTAGCCGGCGTCATTCCCGGGGGAACTTGTCTCAGTACCGGAGTACTCGAGCGCCCTTGACAACGATCTTCGCAGATCACCCCGGCCCTGTCCGGAAGGATCGGATTGTTGTCTATCCCTGCGGCCGTCGCTGAATGCCGGAGCTGCCATCTCCGACAGTTGACGTCTTTTCTCCCTTGATCAGGGCGAGTTGAACGACTGTTGTCAGGAACGCGGCAGGTACCACGAACCAGATGGGGTAGTAGTGCAGTGTTCCTGCTATCCCCTGGTCGCTCACAATCGCGCCCACAATGACGGACATGACCGCCAAGGTCATCGAAGAGATTATGATCCGTCGAGGTGTAAGGCATTTTTCAAACATTGAGGATCCCTTCTTGGCAGGTTGCCCCAGTTCTTCCACCAGCTGTCCTTATCGTGGACCAGAACATTGTTGTCCTCGACCGGGCCGTGGGAAACAGGTGTTTCCGTCATACGGCATCGCCGATATGGATCCAATTGTACGATGCCGTACTTTTGTACTTCAGCAACGCTATCGCGAGGTCGGGGGGCCTGCAACCGGTGGGGTATTTCAGAGACAGGAGAACGAACGCCCGAGTTTGGGTGGGTTCTTATCCAGCTGGTCGGTTGGCTCGCAGGGCCTCTTGTAGTGCTCCGAATACCCCGTCCATCGCGCGGCGAGCTTCCGGGGTGTCCGGGTACTTCGCGCGCAGGTCCAGGCCCGCGTCTGAGCGGGAGAACCACAGCTGCACCGTGTCCGTAGGCGAGGACGAGGACACGTAGCGCGCCCCCTCCGGCAGCAGGGGAGCATCACCGGCACTGCCGCCACCGTTCCCGTCACGGAAGTCCATGTAGGAGACCATCGGCACCACACCGTCCGGCAGGGTGGGGGCGAGCTGCTCCATCATCGTCTCCAGGGGCAGGCCGGCCACGGTCACCGCGTCGCGCAGCCACCCCAGGGTGGCGTCCACATCACCGGCACTGGCGACGACCGGGGCATTGCCGACCATCCACCCGACCACGTCGTGGCGCGGATCGGCGCGCCGGCCGCGGGTGTGCACGGGGATCACCGTGGCGAACTCGGACGCACCGGTCACCGGTTCCAACGCCCCGGCCAGCGCGGTGAGCACCACGGCGAAGGTCCGGGCGTCCAGCTGCCCGGTGAGCTCGGGGGCGTCGAGCAGGTGGCGGACGTCTTGCACGGGCTCCACCGGCTCCACCAGCCCAGTCACCCCGAGGTCGACGGGGAAGGCGGGGACGCGTCCGGCGGTGGTGCCGAGGAAACCGCGCCACACGTCCAACGCCGCGTCCGGGTCGGAGGTCTCGGCGGGCGCAGTGTCGAGGTAGGACGGCCCGGGGCCGAGGGGACGCCCGGTGAGTTCGCCGTGGATGCGGCGCAGCAGGAGCCACACGCTGAGCATGTCGGCGTGGAAGTGGTCCACGCCGACCACCAGCTCCCCGCCGCACAGGGCGAGGAACAGGCCGGGCACCGCGCCGGGCCGGCAGCGCTCGGCCATCAGCGCCTCGAGCGCGCCGGGCACCGGGACGTCCTGCGTGGTGGGGCCCACGGTGACGCTCACGGCGTCCGGCGCGTAGGCCTGCTGCCGGTCCCCGCGGGCGACGCTGCGCAGCGCGTCCGCCCCGGCGATCACCGCGCGCACGGCCTCCGCCACGTCGGACGCAACAGCACCGGACGCTGCACCGGACGCTGCACCGGACGCTGCATCGGACGGCACGGGCAGGGTGCCGCCGATCCACGTGGAGCGTCCGGACGCCGCGGCGGCGGCCAGGTGGTTGCGCTGGTTGAAGGTGAGCGGTGCGCCCGTGCCGCCCGGCTCACCGCGCCAGTCGACGCGCAGTTCGGTGAACGGTCCGGTCAGGGCGACGTGGTCGAGGTAGGTGACGTGCATCGTTACCGTGCGCTCTCCACGGCCGCCTCGGCGAGTACCTCGCGCAGGGTGGCCACGTAGGTGCGCACGGACTCCCGGGCGGTGGGGTTGTCCGGCGCCTGGCAGGAGAGCCCGAGGCCGGCGTCGTTGCGGGAGATCCACAGGTTGGCGTTGGCGGTGCGGCCGACGCCGGTGAACAGGCGCACGTCCGCGTCGGCGGGCTCGTCGAACCAGCCGAGGTCGAGGTAGGTCACCATCTGCGGGCTGCCCATCACCGACGCGTCGACCTGCCCGGTGCCGATCAGGTGCCCCAGCGAGGCGTGCACCGGCTCGTCGAGGGCCTCCTTCATGCGCGCCTGCGCGGCCGCGGCGTCCGGCAGGACGGCAGCCACACCACCGGCAGCTACGGGGAAGGACAGCGGCGTGAAGTTGCAGAACCAGCCCTGCGAGTGGGCGTAGGTCCGCCCGCGCGTGGCCGCGACGACCACCGTCGCGTAGCGGTCCTGCCCGGTCAGCCGTGCGTGCGCGACCCCGAGCGCGGCGTAGAGCACGGTGCTGAAGCTGACCTGGTGGGCCCGCGCGAGGTCGCGCAGCCGGGCGGTGGTGTCCCGGTCGGCCAGGATCCCATCGGACGCCCACCCGACCGCCGGCTGCGGTACCCCGTCGACGACGCCGGTGGGCAGCGGGAACCCGGGGACCCGTCCGTCGGTGAGGGCGAACATGTCGCGCCACGCGCGCACGCCGGGGGAGTCGTCGTGCACGGTCGCGGCGCGGGCGTACTCGTCGCGCACGTAGTCCAAAAAGCTCGGGGTGGTATCCGGCGTGGCCCCGTCGTAGCGTTCGATGAGCTCCAGGATGCCCGTCATCTGCGAGAGCCCGTCGCCGGAGGCGTGGTCCAGGGCGAACAGCAGGTCGAAGGACGCCGCGTCCTCCCGCGCCACCGTGGCCACCACCAGCGCCGGGACGTGGTCGAAGACCGCGGTGGACGCCAGCAGCTCGGTGATCGCGTCGGTGGGCACGCCGGGGACGTCGGTGGCGACGAGGTCGACCGCCGCGGCGGGCAGCGTCCTGCGTTCGATCGGTTCCTGCGGTGCGTCGCCGGCGACGGACAACCCCGAACGCAGCCCCTCGTGCGCGGCGACGAAGGCGTTGACCGCCCGCGTCATGCGCACCGCGTCCGGCACGCCGGGCAGCGTGGCCACCGAACAGGTGTAGGCGTGGTGCGTGCGGCCCTGCCCGCGTGCCGCGAGCACGCCGCGCACGTGGTCGGACTGCAGGAACGACGCCGGCGTCGGGTCGTCCTGCGCCGTGGTCGCCTCGTCCTTCATGGCCGCGGACGGCAGCCACGTGGTGACGGTGCCCTCCGGCACCCAGTCGCGCGCGTCGATGATCCTCATTCGTGCGACTATAGGACACCGCGCCAGGCGGTACCGGGTGATACCACGAGCGTGGTATCGCAGTGTCCACGACAGGGGGATGTGGGCGGGTGCGGGATCGACGAACATGGTGGACACGACATCGGGCAGCAGCCCGCCCCGCCCGAGAACCCGCCCCCCACAGGAGGACCACCATGACCACCCCCACCACACGCCGCACGAGGATGCGCCGCCACACCGCCTGGATCACCGCGACCCTCATGTCCGCCGGCCTCGTGCTCGGCGCCTGCTCCACCGAGGACGCCTCCACCAGCGCCTCGGGCAGTTCCTCTGCCACCGCGAACACGTCCGTGAGCACGGCGAGCAGCTCCACCGACGCCTCGAGCACCGACGCCGACTCCACCTCCGGCACCATCTCGGACACCGCCACCGCCGCCGAGGCCTTCCTCGACACCCTGTCCGACGAGGAGCGCGAGACCGTGCTCTACGACTACGACGACGAGACCAAGACCACCTCCTGGTCCAACTTCCC
Organism: Corynebacterium sp. AOP40-4SA-5; assembly: GCF_052377355.1. Taxonomy (NCBI): domain Bacteria; kingdom Bacillati; phylum Actinomycetota; class Actinomycetes; order Mycobacteriales; family Corynebacteriaceae; genus Corynebacterium; species Corynebacterium sp. AOP40-4SA-5. The sequence goes on along the minus strand of NZ_JBQSWS010000026.1, from coordinate 18,236 downwards.
GGTCACCTTCGTCGACCGTGCCGGACTCAACCTCACCGACCTCACCGAGGAACAGCAGACCGCCGCACTGGCCGTGCTGGAGAACCTGCTTAGCGACGAGGCCTACGAGACCGTCTCCGGCATCATGGGCGGCGACGAGTACCTGCTCGAGAACAGCGACTCCACCGAGGACTCCCTCGGCCAGTACTACATCGCCTTCTTCGGCGACCCCTCCGACACCAGCGCCTTCGAGGTCCAGTTCGGCGGCCACCACCTGGGCATCAACGCCACCCTGGACGGCTCGACGGACTCGATCACCTTCGCCCCCACGCACCTCGGCGTGCAGCCGGCCGTGTACAAGGACGAGGACGGCAACGAGGTCCAGCCCTTCGACGGCATCTACACCGACGCCTTCGCCTTCTACGACAGCCTCACCGAGGAACAGCAGGAGACGCTGACCTCCGGCGACGTGAGCATGTGCGCCCCCGGCGACACCTGCGACTTCGAGTCCGGCGAAGGACTCACCGGCGCCGACCTCGCCGACGAGCAGAAGGAACTCCTGCTCGACCTGATCGCGAACTGGTCCGAGATGGCCGACGACGAGAGCAACGCCACCACCCGCGCCGAGATCGAGGCCACCCTCGACGACACGGTGATCGCCTGGTCCGGTGAGACGACCTACGACATGAGCACCGGCGACGGCATCTCGTTCTCGATCTCCGGCCCGAACGTCTACGTCGCCCTGGAGGCCCAGCAGGGTTCCGCCGGCGCCGACGTCGACGGGGTCAGCACCTCCGGCTGGGGCCACGTGCACACCATCTACCGCGACCCGTCCAACGACTACGCCGGCAGCGTGGAGCAGCAGGAGGCCAGCGGCATGAGCGGTGGCCCCGGCGGCGACATGGGCGACATGGATGACATGGGTGGCGAGCCGCCGAGCGGCGCGCCGGGCCAGTCGGACTCCAGCGACTCCAGCGACTCCAGCGACTCCAGCGACTCCAGCGACACTGACGCGGCCGACGCCGCGTAGTAGTCGCCGCCCCGCCCGGCGAACCCCCGCGTGCCGTGCCGGATCCGGTCGTTTCGTGCCGAGAAACGACCGGATCCGGCACGCGACCGTGGCTCGCCGGATGCGCTTCGTCGAACTGTGTTCCTACCGGCTCGTCGAAAGGCGCCGGGAGATCATCTGAGTGCCGCTCGACAGGAGGATTCCGGCCGCGATGATCGGAATGTACGCGGTCAGTATGCCGTCCCTGTTGTTGGCGACGTAGATGAATCCGGCGATGAAGGCGAGTGCGGACACTGCCAGGATCGTCATCACTACAGCGCTGGACAGACTGCGCGTCGCGGCGGTGGTCACAAAAGCAATCGCCCCCACCAGCACGCCCCAGATACCGATGACAAACGCCTGTGGGGAGCTGGACGCAAACGGAAGCCCGACGATCAGGCAGACAAAGCCAACCACGATGAAGGATAGTTCCACCGTGGGGGAGAGTTTCGCTTTTTTCACACCGGACTCCATGCGTAATCGATGCCTACCGCAGTTCGTTGAGGAAACTGCCGCAGACCGTGGTCATATGCGAATGGGGTGCATTGTTGCATACGACGTGGCCGCTGTCGCGGGCGAAGGCGGGGTAGTTACCCGCGCCAGCCGTTCAGGAGCTCGCCGGCGGTGTCGGCGAGCGCGGCCTGCAGCAGCGGCCCGAAGGAGATGCGTCCCACCCCGGCCCGCGCGGCGTCCGCGAGGCTCATCGCCCCGGGGATTGCCCCGTCCCGCGGGTGGGCGGTGACGTTGAGCGGCACGCTGACCTGGTCGAGGATCTGCGTGAGGACGTCCTGCGACGGGATCTTCACCGGGTAGAGCGAGTCCGCGCCGGCGTCCTGCATCAGGCGCAGGCGGGTGAGCGCGTCGTCGAGGAGTGCGGCGTCCTCACCATCCTTCGTGAAGGCGTCGGTGCGGCCGTTGATGACGAGGTGGACGTCCTCCGCGTCGGCGGCGGCGCGCACCGCGGCGATGTAGGCGGCGTGCTCCTCGGGGCTGCGGTAGCGGTCCTCGGTGTGGACGGTGTCCTCGATGTTCACGCCGACGGCGCCGGCGTCCAGCACGTTGCGGACGAGTTCGGCGGGCTGCAGGCCGAGGCCGGACTCCACGTCGACGGACACCGGGACGTCGACGGCGCCGGTGATGCGCGCGACGGCCTGGAAGTAGAGGTCGACGGGGGTGTTCTCCCCGTCGTCGTAGCCGAGGGAGTCGGCCACGGGGTGGGAGCCGACGGTCAGTCCGGTGAAGCCGGCGTCCTCGGCGAGGCGGGCGCTCCAGGCGTCCCAGACGGTGGGGAGGACGACGGGGGCGTCGTCGTGGTGGAGGTCGAGGAGGCGGGTGGCCTTCCGGGCGAGTTCTGCGGTGGTGTTCGACATGACGCCACGCTACGCCGATGGTGGGCCGGTACGGCGCTCCAGCTCGGTGACCCTCGCGCGAAACGCCTGCGCGGCGCGGGACGCCGGGGCGTGCAGCGCCGCCGCGACGTCCTGCCGGACGGCGTCCGTCCGCACGTTCTGCCGGACGCTCCACTCCCGCTTCGTGCGTTCGGAGCGGCGGTGGTTGCGGATCGCCACGACCCCGATACCGATGCCGATCAGGACAGGCACCCACACCTTGGAGTACTCCGCGAGGATCCCGATCCACCACGGTGCGTCCCAGCTCGGCAGGCTCGGCAGGGTGATGTCCGGCCACGGGATCGATGGCAGCTTGATGTCCGGCCACGGGATGGACGGGAGGGTGATGTCCCAGTCCGGCAGGAACTGCGACACCCACCGCCAGAGCCGGCGTAGCAGCCCCACCACCAGGGGGCCGAGCACGATGACGCCGAGCGCCCAGCCACCCTTACCCACCCCGGCGAGCAGCGGGTACGCCCAGCGTTTCACCCGGGAGCGGTCCATGGCGTCCTGTCGTTTCGCCGCGCGCGACCCGGCCGGGGCGTCGAGCTGGACGACGGTGTCGCGGGAGCGGAGGGTGACGGTGCGCACCCAGGAGTCCGCCCAGTTCGACTCGATCTCCAGCATAGGTTTGAGGACGGTCTCCTGGTGCCCGTATTCGCCGGGCGCCGGGCGCTTGTCCGGGTCGGCGACGGTCTTCTCCGAGATATCGATCTTGGTGTTGTTCAGGGACTTTCGACGCGCGACGACCACGCCGTCGACCCGCACGAGAAGCCGGGGAGAGTCCGAGGTGCTCTTGCCCTGCGGGAAGTGCGGGTCTAGGGCGCGAAGCTGAGTCTCCGGGCCGGTGGATACCTCGATGCGCCCCAGTGAGGGGTGGGTGATGCGCCAGGTTTCTACAGTCATTGGGCACTGACTGTATCGCGGACGGTGACGCCCTTCAGGGTCACACCAACCCCGCGTCGCGTGCCGGATTCGGTCCTCCCGCGCCAGGGATCGACCGGATCCTGTACGCGACGCGGGGTCGCCGCTCGCGCCGGACGCGCCGGACGCGCCGTGCTACCGGAAGTTGCCGGCGTGCAGCGCGTCGGCGAGCGGGGCGAGCTCCGGGACGTCGGAGGCGGCGTCCAGCGCGTCCTCCAGCGTGCGGTCGTGGGTGGGGCGGGCGGCGTTGAGCAGGTCGCGTCCGTCGTCGGTGAGTTCGGTGTAGATGCCGCGGCGGTCGTCGTCGCAGAGGATGCGACGCAGGAGTCCGCGGCTCTCCAGGCGGCTGACCAGGCGTGTCGTGGCGCTGGGGGAGAGGGCGGCGGCGCGGGCGAGCTGGGCCATGCGCATGTGCCAGCCGTCCTGCCGGTCGAGGGAGTCCATGACGGCGAACTCGACGACGGACAGGTCGTGGCCGTCCTTCAGCGCGCGTTCCAGGGAGGTGTCGATCGCGCTGTGCAGGGCCGCGAGGGTGCGCCAGCCGCGGGTGCGGACCTCGACGGCGTCGTCGGAGATGCTCATGGACCCCACTATAGCCGACTTGCGCGCATATACCGCGTGTGCAACTATCTAGAACATTGCGCGTGCAACTAATGCACGCACAACTACTGCAGACGCAACAACATGAAAGGACCCCGCCATGCCCGCAGCCCTCTACGCGCTGGCCCTCGGAGGATTCGGCATCGGCCTCACCGAATTCGTGATCATGGGCCTGCTGCCCGAGGTCGCCGCCGACTTCGGCGTCACCGACACCACCGCCGGATACCTGATCTCCGGCTACGCACTCTCCGTCGCCGTCGGCGGCATCATCCTCACCGTGGCCCTGCGCCGCATGGAACGCCGCACCGCCCTGCTCGGCCTGCTCGTCCTGTTCATCGTGGGCAACATGATGTCCGCCCTCGCCCCGACCTACGGCCTCATGCTGGCAGGACGCGTCGTCGCCGCATTGTGCCACGGTGCCTTCTTCGGCATCGGCGCCGTCGTCGCCGCCGACCTGGTCACCCCGGCCCGCCGCGCCGGCGCGATCTCGATGATGTTCGCCGGCCTCACCGTCGCCAACGTCGCCGGCGTGCCCCTGGGCACCTTCATCGGCCAGGCCTTCGGCTGGCGCGCCACGTTCTGGGCCATCACCGCCGTCGGCCTCGTCGCCTTCGCCGCGATCGCCGCGCTGGTGCCGGCGTCGCCTGCGCCGTCCGCAGCGTCTTCTGTGTCCGCTGCGTCCGGAGGCGGTTCCGTGCGCGGGGAATTCGCGATCTTCCGTTCCGGCCAGGTCTGGCTGTCGATGGCGGTCACGGTGCTGGGCTACGGCGGCATGTTCGGCGCCTTCACCTACATCGCCTTCACCCTCACCGAGGTCTCCGGGTTCTCCCCGGCGACGGTGCCGTGGCTGCTCGTCCTCTTCGGGGTCGGCCTGTTCGTCGGCAACCTCGCGGGAGGACGCGCCGCCGACCGCAACCTCGGCGCGACCCTCGCCGTCCTGCTCGGCGTGCTCACGGTGATCCTCGTGGGCTTCGCGCTCACCGCCACCAGCCAGGTCGCCACCGTCGTCGCGCTGGTGCTGATGGGCGGGGTCGGGTTCGCCACCGTGCCCGGCCTGCAGATGCGCATCATGAACCACGCGTCGGACGCCCCGACGTTGGCGTCCGGGGCGAACATCGCCGCCTTCAACGTCGGCAACGCCGTCGGCGCATGGCTCTCGGGCCTGGCCCTGGCCGCCGGCCTGGGCTACACCTCGCCGCTGTGGGTCGGCGCGGCCGTCACGGCGGCGGGCCTGGCCCTGTTCGTCGCGGCGTCCCGCGCCCGTGGCGGCGAGTTCGCACGGACGCCGGGCGGTGCCGCTGCGACCGACGCCACTGTTCCCGCCGACCCCGCACACGTCTAACCCATCTCAAGGAGAACACCATGATCCCCACCGTCACCCTCAACGACGGCACCGCCATGCCTCAGCTCGGCTTCGGCGTCTTCCAGGTGCCCGACGACGGCGCGCACCGCGCCGTCGCCACCGCCCTGGAGACCGGCTACCGCAGCATCGACACCGCCGCGGTCTACGGCAACGAGGCCGGCGTCGGACGCGCCGTCGCAGCGTCCGGCGTCCCCCGCGAGGAACTCTTCGTCACCACGAAGCTCTGGCTCGACGGCCTGTCGCGCGACGGCGTGCGTCCCGCACTGGAGGCCAGCCTCGAACGACTCGGCCTGGACCAGGTCGACCTGTTCCTCATCCACTGGCCCGCACCGGCCACCGACGACTACCTGGCGGCCTGGGAGGGCATGCGGGAGGTGCGCGACGCCGGGCTCACCCGCTCGGTCGGGGTCTCGAACTTCCTGCCCGAGCACCTGCGGCGACTGGTCGAACGGGATGACTCCAGCGGGACGGTGCCCTCGGTCAACCAGGTCGAGCTGCACCCCGCGCTGCAGAACCGCGACACCGTCGCCGCCGACGCGGCCCACGGCATCGTCACCGAGGCGTGGAGTCCGCTCGGGCAGGGCGCGGCGCTCGCCGACCCCGTCGTCACCGACATCGCCGCCGCCCACGGTGCCACCGCCGCGCAGGTCGTCCTGGCGTGGCACCTGCAGCAGGGGCGCGTGGTGATCCCCAAGTCCGTCACCCCGGCCCGTATCGCGGAGAACCTCGCGGCCACCGACGTCCACCTCACGGCGTCCGACCTCGCCCGCATCGACGCCCTGGACCGGGGCATGCGCACCGGGCCACACCCGGCCGAGTTCAACGGATAACAGGTATCGTTTCGGAGACATCACTATGGTGTAGCCATGACTACAGAATCTGGCACCGTCGACCAACCCCTCGATCTGCTGATCGTGGGTGCGGGCCTCTCCGGTATCGACCTCGCCCACCACGTCGCCCAGAACTTCCCCCACTGGTCGTGGGAGATCCACGACACCCACGACGACCTCGGCGGAACCTGGCACACCTTCACCTACCCGGGCATCCGCTCCGACTCCGACATGGCCACCTTCGGGTTCCCGTTCCGCCCCTGGCCGCACAAGGGAACGCTGGGGCAGGGCGCGGACATCAAGGAGTACATCCGCGACGTCGCCCGCGACTGCGGCGCCCTGGAACGGCTGCACACCGGATCCTGGATCAGGGACGCGGACTGGCGGACCGACCTGAACCTCTACGCCGTCACCGCCGTCACCGCCGGGGGTACAGAGGGAACGGAAGGGGAGCGCACGATCTACACGCGCCGGGTCCACTACGCCTCCGGCTACTACTCCCACGACAAGGGGTTCCGGCCCGACTTCCCCGGCGAGGAGGACTTCACCGGGCAGATCATCCACCCGCAGGAGTGGCCGGAGGACCTCACCGTCGAGGGGTCGAGGATCGTGGTCATCGGCTCCGGCGCCACCGCGATCACCCTGGTCCCGGCGCTGGAGAAGGCCGGGGCGGACGTCACCATGCTGCAGCGCAGCCCCAGCTACGTCGCACCGCTGCCGGACGTCGACGTCATCAGCGGCATCTGGAGCAGACTGCTGCCCGCCGGGCCCGCCCACCGGGCCGCGCGACTCAACCACGCCGTCCGTGACATGGCACAGTACGTCCTCGCCCAGCGGGCCCCGTGGCTGTTCCGGAACGCGCTGCGGCTGATGCAACGCCCGTACCTGTCCGGGGACCAGATCGACGAGCACTTCACCCCCCGGTACAACCCGTGGGACCAGCGGGTCTGCAAGGCGCCCAACGGCGACATCTTCTCCGCGCTGAAGCGCAACGCCCACGTCGTCACCGACACCATCGACCATGTCACCGCCGACGGTGTCCGCCTGGACTCGGGCAGGGAGCTGGCCGCCGACGTCATCGTCACCGCCACCGGCCTGGAGCTCGAGGCCTTCGGCGGTGGCACGCTGAGCGTCGACGGGCGGGAACTGGCGCTCGACGAACAGGTCTTCTACCGGGGGATCATGCTGGCCGGCCTGCCGAACTTCAGCTTCACCGTCGGCTACGTGAACGCCTCCTGGATGCTGCGTTCCGACATGGTGTCGCGCTACATGGTGAAGCTGTGGAAGACCGGGGAGGAGTACTACAGCCCGGAACTGCCGCCGGGGCGCAGCGACCGCCCGCTGCTCGACTTCGACGCGGGCTACGTCCGGCGCGGCGTGCACAGGTTCCCCACCCAGGGGGACGCCTCACCGTGGCGGTACACGCAGAACTACCTCACCGAACTGCCCGGCCTCGCCTTCGGTGACCAGCGTCGGGACATGGCCTTCGGTGACCGCTGCCTGTCGCGCGTGGGACGGTCCCGACCCGGTCCGGCGATCCAGACCGTCGAGGCCGACGGCCCGTTCGTGGCGACCGACCTCCGGGCGCTCCCTCCGACGGAGACGGTCACCGTGGGCGGCCGGACGGTGCGGTTGCGCCGAGGTGGGCCGGGCGCGCGGCAGGACGGCCGGGACGTGATCGTCATGATCCACGGCATCGGACGCTCCCTGGAGGACTGGGACGACCAGGCCGTCCTCGTCGGGGAGAACAGCCGCTACATCGCCCTCGACGTCCCCGGCTTCGGGTTCAGCGACCCTGCCGCACGCGTCACCCTCGCCGACACCGCCGAACTGCTCTGGAAGGTCCTCGACGACCTCGGGGAGACCCGGGTCAACCTGGTCGGGAACTCCCTGGGCGGGGCGCTGTCGATGGAGATGACCGCGCAACGTCCCGACCAGGTGTCGAGCGTCTCCCTGGCGGACCCGGTGGGCTTCGGCGACAGCACCACACCGCTGATCCGGTTGATCGCCGTACCCGGGCTGGGACGGTTCAACGCCGCGACCACCCGCCTGCGGGCGGTCTACCAGCCGGTCGAGCACGTCGTCCTGCGCCGTCCTGGTGCCGTGACCCGCCACCGTCTGGAGGTGCAGCGCCGGATCGCCCGCCACCCGCACCGCTCCGCGACATTCCACTCCTTCGTCCGGCACCTGGGCTCCCCGCTGGGTGTCGCGGAGCGGTGGCGTCGCGACCTGCTCGCACGGTTCAGCGACGCCACGGCAGGGCGTATCCCGGTCATGCTGACCTGGGGCAGCAAGGACGCGATCCTGCCGTACCGCGACTTCCGGGCGGGGCTCGAGCAGATCGACGTGCAGGACGCCGTGGTCTTCGACGACTGCGGGCACATGCCCCAGCTGGAGTACCCGCAGGAGTTCGCCGAGCACTACCAGCGCTTCCTGTTCGGCGTGTGGGCGACCCACGGCGACGCCGACACGGGCGTGCGCGACAGGACGGGTAACTGATGATGACCAGGAAGAAGGACGCCGGTCCGCGCACCGTGCTGGTGACCGGGGCGGCCTCGGGCCTGGGTCTGGAGATCTCCCGGCAGTTCCTGGGCAAGGGCGACCGGGTGATCCTCACCGACCTCCACGAGGACGTTCCGTCCGAGGTCCGGTCGCTGGCGGGGGACTGGACGTACCGCCGGCTCGACGTGACCAGCGACGAAGACTGGCAGGCCGCGGCAGCTGACCTGGACTCGTTGGACATCCTCGTCAGCAACGCCGGCATCGCCGTCGGCGGACGGATCACCGAGACCACGGTGGACACCTGGCAGAAGGCCCTGGACATCAACCTCCTCGGCTCGGTGCGCGGACTCCGGTCCTTCGTCCCGAAACTCGCGACCGGCGGACGCATCGTGCTCACGGCGTCCGCGGCCGGCCTCGTCCACGCCCCGGCGATGTCGACGTACAACGCCACGAAGGCCGCGGTGGTGGCGCTCGGGGAGACACTGGACGCCGAACTGAGGCACCGGGGGATCAGCACCACGGTGATCTGCCCGCAGTTCTTCAGGTCAGGTCTCGCCGATTCGCTCGTCGGGGACGACGACGCGATGGACGCCGTGGCCCGCGTCCTCCTCGGCCGGACCTGGCTGACCTCCGAGATCGTCGCGCGCCGGGCGGTGAAGGGTGTCGAGGCCCGCCGGACCGTGGTGACCCCGGACGGGGTGGCGACCCTCTCGTGGTACTCCAAGCGGTTCACCCGGATCCCGTACCTGCTCCTGCTGCGCGCCGCCGGGTGGGGTGTCGCCCGGAAGGCCGGGCGGTAACCGGGGGCACATCTCAGGGTCTTCCCGGAGGTGCCGGCCGGTCCCAGGCCCTACGCTCTAAGGGGTAACGACAGGGAGAGCCGTTCTCCCCGCACCGTGAGAGAGGACAAGACCCAGTGGCAACCGCAACCGCACACTCGGCAGCCCGCGCAGAGGGCCTGACCAAGACCTACGGGGCGGGCGACACCCGCGTCACCGCCCTCGACGACGTCAGCGTGGACTTCACCGCAGGCGAGTTCACCGCCATCATGGGGCCGTCCGGCTCCGGCAAGTCCACGCTGATGCACTGCATGGCCGGCCTGGACAGCCCCACCTCCGGCTCCGCCTTCCTCGGCGACACGGACATCTCCGGTCTCGGCGACAAGGCCCTGACCAGGTTGCGCCGCGACCGGCTGGGGTTCATCTTCCAGTCCTTCAACCTGGTCCCCACCCTCACGGCCGCGGAGAACATCACCCTGCCGATCGACATCGCCGGGGACAAGGTGGACAAGGAGTGGTTCGCCGAGATCACCTCGCGGCTGGGCCTGACCGACCGGCTGGGGCACCGCCCCTCCGAGCTCTCCGGCGGCCAGCAGCAGCGCGTCGCCTGCGCCCGCGCCCTGGTGGCGCGTCCGGAGATCATCGTCGGTGACGAGCCGACCGGCAACCTGGACTCCAACTCCTCGGCGGAGGTCCTCGACATCCTGCGTACCGCGGTGGACCGGGACGGCCAGACCGTGGTCATCGTCACCCACGACGCCAAGGCCGCCGCCTACGCCGACCGTGTCGTCTTCCTCGCCGACGGGCGCATCGTGCACGAGCTGCGCGACCCGGACGTGGAGCAGATCCTGGGCACCATGACCGGTATCGAGGGGTTGTAGGGGCCATGTCCTCCCGTTCCTCCTCAGCAACCACCATGCGCCGGGTCTCGCTGCGCAACCTCGCCGCCCACAAGGTCCGCCTCGTGCTCACGGTGCTGGCCGTGGTGCTGGGCACCGCGTTCATCGCCGGCTCGTTGATGTTCACCTCCTCGCTGCAGAAGACCTTCGACACCCTCACCGAGTCCACGACCCGCGGCATCGACGTGGTCGTGTCCGCCCCGCCGTCGGGGACGGCCCTGCCGCTGGACCTCGCCGACGGGCTGGAGGACGTCCCGGGCGTCGACCGGGTCACCGTCAGCGACGAGGTCACCGTGGTCGTCGCCACCGCCGGGGCGGACGGCACGCAGGAGACCCTGCAGACCGGCGGCGCGCCCGCCTTCGCCATGCCCTGGTACGCGCCGGACGCCGCCGTCGGCCCGGACACCGCCATCGTCGACGGCGAGGCACCGCAGGGCCCCGGCGAGGTCGTCGTCAACAGCACTGCCGCCGAGGAGCACGGTCTCAGCGTCGGTGAGGAACTCACCGTGGTCGACACCTCCGGTTCACACCCGGTGACCGTGTCGGGCATCTACGACATCGACATCGACGGCGGCGGGTTCCTCGGCCTGATGATGGACGAACCGGCGTTCGTCGACACCTTCACCGACGGCGCGACGACCGGCGGATTCTCGCTCGCCGCGGCGTCCGGCACCGGTGCGGACGCCCTGGCCGACGAGGTCGGCGCATACCTCGCCGCCGAGCACCCGGAGCTGGGCGACGTCGAGGTGAAGACCGGCGAACAGGTCGCCGCTGACCAGGCCGCCGAGATCGACCAGGCGCTCAGCTTCGTCAACTACTTCCTCATCGCCTTCGGTCTGATCGCCCTGGTGGTGGGCACGTTCATCATCGCCAACACCTTCTCGATGATCGTCGCGCAGCGCATGCGCGAGTTCGCGCTGCTGCGCTCCCTCGGTGTGGCCTCCGGCCAGCTGACCGTCTCGGTGGTCTTCGAGGCGGTGGTGGTCGGCATCGTCGGTTCCTTGCTCGGCGTGCTCGCCGGGGTGGGGCTGACGCAGGCGATCTACGCGGTCATCGGCGCCACCGGTGCCGGCCTGCCGAACACCGGTGTGCAGGTCACGGTGGGTTCGGTGGTGCTGCCGCTGATCCTCGGCATGCTGGTCACGGTGGTCTCCGCCTGGGCCCCGGCCCGACGCGCGGGCTCGGTGCGTCCGGTCGAGGCGATGCGCTCCGGCGACCAGTCGTCCAGCTCGCCGTTGCGCGGGCGCACGGTCACCGGGGCCGTCGTGCTGGCCGTCGGCGTGGTCGCCGCGGTGGTCGGCGTCCTGCTGGACGGGGCGTCCACCGGCCCGCGCGCCTCGCTCGTCGGCGTCGGCGCGTTGGCGGTGATCCTGGGCACGTTCCTGGTGTCCCCGGCGCTGTCGGTGCCGGTGGTGCGCGGCATCGGCGCGGTCGTCGGTGCACCGTTCGGCCAGGTCGGACGCCTGGCGGCGACGAACTCGGGACGTAACCCGCGCCGCACGGCGACGACCGCGTTCGCCCTCACCCTGGGCGTGGCGCTGGTCGCCTGCATCGGCATGCTCGGCGCGTCGATGAAGGCCTCGATCAGCGGCTTCATCGGCGACTCGGTGACCTCGGACTACGTGCTCGCCGGGCCGTCCAACGGCGCCTTCCCCGTCCCGCAGTCCGCGCTCGACGCGGTCCGGGACGTCGACGGTGTGGCGGACGCCGCCGGGTTCGGCTTCCTGCCGGTCACCGTCGGCGGCTACAGCGGCGGCACCGGCGTCATCGACGGTGACCCCACGGTCTCCGGCGGACTCGTCGGCACCGCCGGCGACGTGACGTTGGACGCCCCGGGCGTCGTCGCCGACGAGGACGTCGCCGCGTCCGAGGGGTGGGACGTCGGTGACGTCCTGCCGCTGACCGTCCGCATGCCGGACGGCCCCGAACGCGAGGTCGGCGAGGTCACGCTGCAGGGCACCTACGAACCCAACGAGCTCTTCGGCGCACACCTGGTGTCCTGGTCGGCGTTGGAGCCGGTGGCCTCCCAGCTCGGGGCCGGGGCCTCGCCGAACCTCTACGCCGTCTTCGTCGACGGCGACGGCTCGGTCAGCACCGACACCCTGCGCGACCGGCTTGAGGACGCCACCGCCGACCAGATCGTGGTCCAGGTGATGACGCCCGAGGAGTACGCCGGGCAGCAGGCCGTGCTCGTCGACCAGATGCTCAACGTGCTCTACGCGCTGCTGGCGCTCGCGGTGGTGGTGGCGGTGCTCGGCATCATCAACACCCTCGCGCTCAACGTCATCGAGCGGCGCCAGGAGATCGGCATGCTGCGCGCGGTCGGCACCCTGCGCGGCCAGGTGCGGCGCATGATCACCCTCGAGGCCGTGCAGATCTCGCTCTACGGCGCACTGCTCGGCGTGGTCGTCGGACTGGGCCTGGGCTGGGCGTTCCTCCAGGTGCTCGCCGCCGAGGGGCTCAGTGAGACCGCGGTGCCGTGGGGCCAGGTCGTGGGCATGGTCGTCGCCTCGGGCGTGGTCGGGGTGGTGGCCGCGGCGTGGCCGGCGGTGAAGGCGTCGCGGGTGCGGCCGCTGGAGGCGATCGCCGACTGACCGGTTCTGAGGGGTTGGTGGAATACTCGCCGGAGGTGGCAGGTTAAGGATCAGTTCCTGAAACAGTTCTACCGCCGAGCGGTACGAGGAGTACGCCACCGTGAAAGACCGCACCGCGCCGAGCGCACCGCCGCCACCGAAGGCGGGACCGCCGAACCGTCGCTTCTGGGCGGCGGTCACCGTCCTGACCCTCGGTGGCCTGCTCTTCGGCTACGACACCGGCGTGATCAACGGCGCGCTGCCGTCGATGACCGCCGACCTGGGCCTGGAGGAACGCTTCGAGGGGATCGTCACCTCCGCCCTGCAGTTCGGTGCGATCTTCGGCGCCATCTTCGGCGGGCGCGTCGCCGACCGCGTCGGACGCCACCGCACCATCGCCGTGGTCGCGGTGGTCTTCATCCTCGGCTCCCTGGGCTCGGTCCTCGCGCCGACCTGGGTGGTGCTGATGCTGTGCCGCATCGTGCTGGGCGTGGCCGTGGGCTCCGCCTCCGGCATCATCCCGATCTACCTCGCCGAACTCGCGCCGACCCACCTGCGCGGCAGGGTGGTGAACCAGAACGAGTTCATGGTGGTCTTCGGCCAGTTCCTCGCCTTCAGCTTCAACGCGTTGATCGCCCGTGCCGGTGGTGCCGAGGAGGGCGGCACGTGGCGCTGGATGCTGGCGGTGTGTCTCGTCCCGGCCATCGCCCTGTGGGTCGGCATGACCATCGTCCCGGAGTCCCCGCGCTGGCTCGCCGGCCACGGGCGCATCGAGGAGATGCTCGACGCCCTGCGCACCATCCGGGAGAAGGTCTACGGCTCCCCGGACTACGAGACCTCGCGCTACAGCGACAACTCCCCGAAGCCGGACAGTGACGAGATCACCCACCCGGTCGCCGGCGACGTCGAGGGCGTGCGCTCGCTCGCCGACCACGACGCCGGTGCGTCCTCCCGCCGGTTCCGCGACCTCTTCGCCGAACCGTGGATCAGGCGCGTGATGCTCATCGGCTTCGGCATGGCGGTGATCAACCAGATCTCCGGCATCAACGTGATCCAGTACTACGGCGTGACGATCCTCACCCAGGCCGGGTTCGAGGGCAACACCGCCTTCACCGTGAACCTGCTGATCGGTGTGGCCGGGGTGGTCGGCATGCTGCTGTCGATGTTCCTGAACACGCGCGTACGCCGGCGGCGCATGCTGATGAGCGGGCTGACCGGCACGGTGATCACGCTGACGCTCATGGCGCTGGTCTCGATGGTGGTGCCGGACGACGTGGAGGCGAAGAAGTGGGTCATCCTCGCCGCGATCGTCGCCTTCGTGGGCATCATGCAGTGTGCCGTGGGCGCGATGACATGGCTGTTCATGTCGGAGATCTTCCCGATGCGTGTGCGCGGCGAGGCGATGGGCCTGGCCGCGGGCGTGCAGTGGTCGGTGAACTTCTGCGTGGCCCTGTTCTTCCCCTACCTCATGGACGCCATCGGTTTCGGCCCGACGGTGTTCATCTTCGTCGGCCTGCAGCTCGTCGCCCTGGTGTGGGTGTACCGGGTGGTGCCTGAGACCAAGGACAAGACACTGGAGACCATCGAGCAGGAATTCCGGGACTCCGTGGGCCAGTAGTGCCGCGAAAGAATGTATAGCCCGCTGTTCTATCTGTGGTACGGGGGACTAGAGTTTCACAGGTCCCACAACTGAACCGATGACGCCTGCGGCCGACGTTCCGACGAAACGACGCTGCCGCGCCGTCCGTGAAAGCGAGCCAACGACATGGCCGACGACAACAACGCCTCGACCACGACCCAGAACAGGACCCAGAAAAGCGCACGTTCCCCGATCCGGGAGCTGACGCTGCGTGCGGTCATCCTCGGTGGTCTGATCACCCTGGTGTTCACCGCCGCGAACGTCTACCTGGGCCTGAAGGTCGGGCTGACCTTCGCCACCTCCATCCCGGCCGCGGTGATCTCCATGGCGGTGCTGCGGCGGATGCAGAACCACAGCATCACCGAGAACAACATCGTGCAGACCATCGCCTCTGCCGCCGGCACGCTCTCGGCGATCATCTTCGTGCTCCCCGGCCTGATCATGATCGGCTGGTGGACGGGCTTCCCCTACTGGACGACGATGCTGGTCTGCCTCATCGGCGGTGTGCTGGGCGTGATGTACTCCATCCCGCTGCGTCGTGCACTGGTCACCGGCTCCGACCTGCCCTTTCCCGAGGGTGTGGCGGCGGCCGAGGTGCTCAAGGTGGGGGAGGACGACCCCCACGGCCACGGTGATGACGCTCAGGGCGAAGCCGAGGGCGACGATGCCGACGACAACGCAGACAACCGTGACGGCCTGCGCGCCATCGTCGTCGGCGCGCTCGCGTCGGCGGGCATGTCCCTGCTCTCCGCGCTGAAGGTCGGTGCGTCCGAGGTCGCCGGGACCTTCCGCATCGGTGCGGGCGGCACGATGGCCGGCGGCAGCCTGTCGCTGGCGCTGATCGGCGTGGGCCACCTCGTGGGCCCCACGGTGGGTATCGCGATGATCGTCGGCCTGGTGATCTCCTTCGGCGTGCTGCTGCCGGTGTTCACCAGCGGGGACGTCCCCGTGGTCGCTGACATCTCCGAGGTCGTCTCCGACACCTTCGCCAGCGACGTGCGTTTCGTCGGCGCCGGTGCGATGGCCATCGCCGCGGTCTGGACCCTGGTGAAGATCATCGGCCCGGTCATCCGCGGCATCACCGCCTCGTTGGCGGCCTCGCGCGCCCGGAAGCAGGGCGAGGAGGTCGCCCTGGCGGAGCGCGACATCCCGGTGAAGGTCCTCGTGGTCACCGTCCTGGCGCTGATGCTGCCGATCGGCTGGCTGCTGTGGTCTTTCCTGAGCGGCACCGGCGTGAGCCACCACACCGGCCCGCTGATCACCCTGAGCATCCTGTTCGTGCTGGTCCTGGGCCTGGTCATCGCCGCGGTGTGCGGTTACATGGCCGGTCTGATCGGTTCGTCCAACAGTCCGATCTCCGGGGTCGGCGTGATCGTGGTGCTGCTCGCGGCGCTGCTGATCAAGCTGGTCACCGGCAACGACGACGGCGGCAACCCCACCGCGCTGGTGGCCTACACGCTGTTCACGGCCACGGTGGTCTTCGGTGTCGCCACGATCTCGAACGACAACCTCCAGGACCTCAAGACCGGTCAGCTCGTCGGCGCGACGCCGTGGAAGCAGCAGACAGCCCTGATCATCGGCGTGGTCTTCGGGTCCCTGATCATTCCGCCGGTGATGGGTCTGATGGCCACGGCCTTCGGTTTCGCCGGCACCCCGGGTGCGGGTCCGGACGCCCTGGCGGCCCCGCAGGCCGGCCTGCTGTCCTCGGTCGCCGAGGGCATCTTCGGTGACTCGCTGGACTGGGGCCTGATCGGCCTGGGTGCGTTGATCGGCATCGGCGTGATCATCGTCGACGAGGTGCTCACCCGCACCTCCGGCAAGCGTTTCAGCCTGCCGCCGCTGGCCGTCGGCATGGGCATGTACCTGCCGGTCAGCCTCACCCTGATCATCCCGATCGGTGCGTTCATCGGCTGGTTCTACAACCGCTGGGCGGATGGACGCTCCAACGCCGAGTCGGCGAAGCGCCTGGGTGTGCTGGGTGCCACGGGCCTGATCGTGGGCGAGAGCCTCTTCGGTGTGCTCAACGCCGGCATCATCGCCGCCTCCGGCGACTCCGACGCCCTGGCGATCATGCCGGCGGGCTGGGAGGGCGCCTCCCACTGGGTCGGCGTGCTGCTGTTCGTGGGCATCGTCGTGGGCCTGTACCGGTGGGTGTGCTCGCGCGCCGCACGGGACCACGCTCAGAAGTAGTTGACGTGTCAACTATGGTATCGTCGTGCGGGTAGGCAACCCCGAAAGAACCCAAGGAGCACAACCATGACCAGCATCGGCATCATCGCAGGTTCCAGCCGTCCCGGCGCCTTCAACCCCCAGGTCGTCGCCTGGGTCAAGGAGCAGCTCGACGCCGCCGACGTGGACAGCACCGTGGTCAACTTCGCCGACTACGACCTCCCCGTCCTCGACGAGGAGATCCCCGGTGGCGCACACAAGTACGCTAACGAGCACACCAAGGCCTGGGGTGCGGCCCTGGAGCCCTTCGACGGCTACATCGTGGTGACCCCCGAGTACAACCACTGCGTGCCCGGTCCGCTGAAGAACGCCATCGACTTCGTGGGCTCCGAGTTCGCCCACAAGCCCGTCGCCTTCGTCTCCTACGGGGCCGACAAGGGTGTGCGCGCCGTCGAGGCGTGGCGCTCCGTCTTCGCGAACTTCAAGGCGGCCACCGTACGCGACACCGCCTCCTTCTCCATCTTCACCGACGCCACCGACGGGGAGTTCACCCCGCAGGAGACCTCCACCGCCCCGTTCGCCGGCCTGCTGCGCGACCTCCTGGCCTGGGCCGAGGGCTTCGCCGTGGTGCGAGACCGCCTCTCGGCGAAGTGACCGGACGGGTCACGTACCGCAGCTGACGGCCTGGCGCAGGCCTCCTCCACCGCGTTGGCGTAGTAGGACCGGCCGGCGTCGCGGCGGCGCAGTTGATCGCCTACTGCGCGGCCGGGACGATGCCCCTGACGTAGCCGTAGGGCACCACGAGAATGAACTTGTGAACGGGTTCGATGGTTTCCACGATGCGGTCAGCTGACTGTCGAAGGCCTGCCCGTTGGTGCCGGAACCGATCACCACGTATTTGCCGAGCGCGCCCGCCGACGCCATCGCCGCGATCGGGTCCTCCTCGCCGCCAGCGCGGCGGCACCCACCGGTAGGATGCTTCTGTCAGTGCGAGACACACGAGCATGGACACCGTGCCTCCGAGCGTGGAAGTTCAGGTCGCGGGCGACTGGTAGTCTGTGATCCCTGGCTTGTGCGCCGTCGTGTGTACGGATCGACCCGCGCCCCGCTGGTCAGAGGATCGCACCACCCCGACGGTCCGCCGATGATGCACCGGGAGGGCAATTACCGTGACGGATGTTCAGCCGTTACTCGACCAACTGGCCAACACATTGCGTCGGTCGATCGCCATCGACGATCCAGAGGGACGGTTGATCGCCTCAAGCCGTCATTTCGGTGACGAGGACGGGCCACGGGTCAATGTGGTGCTGACCCGTGACATGGACCGACGGGTCCACAAGTACCTCCATTCGTTCGGGATACGGACCGCGACAGGCAGGATCATGATTCCGGAGAACCGGGAACTCGGCCTGCGTGCGCGGTGCTGCTACCCCTTGCGATGGCAGGGCAAGCTCGGTGGTTTCCTGTGGTTGATCGGTCCGGACGTGAACGACGGTGACGTCCGGCCGTATGTTGAACGAATCGCCGGGATCCTCGGCCAACG
>NZ_JBQSWS010000025.1:0-45364 GCF_052377355.1 Corynebacterium sp. AOP40-4SA-5 | reverse complement strand
CCGGGTGTGAACCCTGCATGACCCGACGCGAGAACCCGGCACCCACGTGGGTGCCGGGTTCTGTCGTGCCGGGGACGGCTACACGCCGGTGGCGGTCGCCCCGGCGAGCGTGGCGGCGTGGCGTTCGGCCAGACGCGCCAGCTCGGCCTCGTCGACGGGCCGTCCTGCGTCCGACAGCCAGTTGGCGAGGATGCGGTGCCCATTGCCGGTCATCACCGACTCCGGGTGGAACTGCACGGAGTGCATCGGCAGGGTCGCGTGGCGCATCGCCATGATCATGCCGGACGCCACACGCCCGGTGACCACCAGGTCGTCCGGCACCGTCGCCGGGTCGACCGTCAACGAGTGGTAGCGGGCCACGGTGAACGGGCTGGGGATCCCGGCGAGGACCCCGGTGCCGTCGTGGGTGACGGGGCTGGTCTTGCCGTGGAAGATCTCGTCGGCGCGCACCACGGACGCGCCGAAGTGCTGGGCCAGCGCCTGGTGTCCCAGGCACACGCCGAGCAGGGGGACGCGGTGCGCGGCGCAATGCGCGATGACCTCCAGCGTGCGGCCCGCCGAGGTCGGGTCCCCGGGCCCCGGGGAGACCAGGACGGCGTCGAAGGACTCCAGCGCACCGACCAGGTCACCGTCCGACGTGCCGAGCTGCCCGGCATCGTTGCGCCACACGGTGCAGTCCTCGCCGAGTTCCCCGAGGTACTGCACCAGGTTGTAGACGAAACTGTCGTAGTTGTCGATGACGAGGATGCGCATGACGCTCATCCTAACCCGTGGGGGAATCCGGGGTTCGTGCTGGTAGGGTTGGTTCAGTTCGAACACGTCACCATGTCAGTGAGGGATACACATGCCGAAGTCTCGGATCTCCGATTCACCGGAGTACAACGGCGCCGTCGGCTCCTCGGCCGCCGACCGCCGCACACCGGTCAAGCTGAACGCGACCGGCACGCCGCGCTGGTACATCGTCGTGATGCTCGGCCTGATGCTGCTGGGCCTGGCCTGGCTGGTCGTCAACTACATCGCCGGCCCGCACATCCCCTTCATGGCGGAGCTCAACGCCTGGAACTACCTGATCGGCTTCGGCCTGTTCATCGTGGGTCTGTTGATGACCATGGGCTGGAAGTAGCCCGGTCCGACCGGCCGCCACGGCCCCGGCGCACCACGGTCAGCACGACCGCGACGAGCGCACCGGCGGCCAGGCCACCGAGGTGACCGGGCAGGGAGACCCCGCCCGCGGTCACCGAGTACAGCAGGTTGACGACGATGAGCACCAACGGTGCGCGCACGTCCGTCCTGCGCTCCAGGGACAGTCCCACCAGCATGGCGAACATGCCGTAGCCGATGGTCGACGCCCCTCCGACGAGGCTGTCGGGCTGGAGCCACATCACGGCCAGCCCGCCTCCGACGGCGCAGAGCACCATCGACACCACCATGGTGAGCGTGCCGTAGGCACGCTCCAGCTCCCGGCCGATCAGACCGATGAGCAGCATGTTCATCAGCAGATGGCCCGGGTCCAGGTGAACGAATGCCCCGGTGAGCAGACGCCACCACTCACCGTCGGCGGTGATGGCGTGCGGGTCGACCATGAGGTCCCACGCCACGCCCTGGGCCGACGCGGGACGCGCCAGGCTCCCGCTGTCGAGTCCGGTGACCACGTAGACCACCAGGCAGGCCAGGATCAGGCCTGCCGTGGCGGGGGCACCGGTGAAGAATCTGCGGAGGATCAGGCCACGTCCACGGACTCGATGACGACGTCCTCGTCCGGACGGTCCATGCGGTTGGTGGAGACGCGGGAGATCTTGGCGACCAGCTTCTGGGACTCCTTGTCGGTGACCTCACCGAAGATGGTGTAGCCGCCGTTGAGGTGCGGGTGGGCACCGACGGTGATGAAGAACTGGGAGCCGTTGGTGTCGCGGCCGGCGTTCGCCATGGCGACGAGGAACGGACGGTCGAACTGGAGCTCCGGGTGGTTCTCGTTGGCGAACTCGTAGCCGGGGCCGCCACGGCCGGTGCCGGTCGGGTCGCCGCCCTGGACCATGAAGCCGTCGATGATGCGGTGGAAGATCGCGCCGTCGAAGAAGGGGCCCTCGGTGCTGCCGGAGGCGTTCTCCGTGGTGTAGGGGGCCTTCTCCTTGTCGCCGGTGGCCAGGCCGACGAAGTTGTTCACGGTGGCCGGGGACTGGTCACCGAAGAGGTCGATGACGATGTCGCCGTGGTTGGTGTGCAGGGTCGCTGTCGCGGTTTTCTGAACGGTCATGGGGGCAAGGCTACCGGACGCCGGGCGGGCACCCCTGATCGCCCGATTCCGACTACCCTCGGGGACAGATTTGGTTATCGTTGGATGACGACCCATTTTGTGTCGACAGAAGAACCGTTAGTGAAGTGCCAGAGAAGTGACCGACTACCGGCCGGTCCGCCGAGGATGTTGAAGGAGATGCACGGTCCATGGACCCCAACACCGCGTTCACCGCGCTACGTGCCGCCCGGCAGGTCTCGTCGAGTCTCGGCGGCGACGGCAGGCGCAAGAAGGGGGACGTCCGCGACGTCTCCGGCCTCTACGCTCTGCGGCCCCGTGCCGGGAGCGGGGCACGTGCACGGGGACCGCAGGACCTGTCCTCGGCCCCGGGCCACCACCGGTTGATCGTGGAGCAGCTCCTCGCCGAGAACCGGGCGGCACGGCAGCCGGCCTCCCCGACGTCCGACAAAGATGACAGCAATACCGCCTCGAAAGGAATTACGGTGAGCAACGCCACGAAGAACGACACCACGCAGGGCCTCGACCAGGCCGTACAGGAGGCCGAGAGCGCTCTCGACACCCTGAAGGACAGCAAGGCCGAGAAGCTCAGCAAGAAGGCGTCGAAGGCCACCAAGAAGGCCGACAAGATCTCCTCGAAGGCTGACAAGCGTCGTGCGAAGGCGGACAAGACCCAGGCCAAGGCACTGAAGCGTCAGCACAAGGTCGCCAAGAAGGCCGCGGGCCGCAACGAGTCCCCGCGCGACTTCGTGGAGAAGCGGGTCTCCGCGGTCACCTCGGCCGCCGGTGACCGGGCGAACGCCCTGGCCGACCAGGTGCGTCACGCGCCGGACGCCGACCTCACCGACACCGTCACCCGCTGGGGCCGCACCGCCGCCGAGCGCGGCGGCGAGCTGTTCTCCCAGGCGCAGGAGCGCGGTTCCGCATTCCTCGAGTCGGACGCCGTGAGCGACGCCCTCGACGACGCACGCGACCGCGCCAACCACCTCGGCAAGGCCGGTGCGGCCCTGGCCGCCACCGGTGTCGAGGCCGGCCGCAAGGCGGGCAAGGACGCCGAGAAGTCGGCGAAGGAGACCGCCAAGAAGTCGAAGAAGCAGCTCAAGAAGAACCACGGCAAGGACCTGAAGGCGGCGAAGAAGAAGGCCGACAAGGCCGGCAACTCCGCCCGCAAGTCCCTGGAGAGCGCCTGGTCGCAGGCGTCCGAGGTGGCCTCCGAGGTCGGCGAGACCGCGAAGAAGGAGGGTGCCAAGGGCCGTAAGCAGGCGTCCAAGCAGGCGAAGAAGGCGAAGAAGTTCGCCCAGAAGAATGCGAAGACCGCCAACAAGCAGCTCTCCCGTTCGCAGCGCAAGATCAAGAAGACCGCCTCGAAGAAGGCCGAGAAGGTCCGTGCCAAGGAGCTGAAGAAGGCCGCCAAGGCGAACCGCAAGAAGCACACGGGACGCAACATCCTGCTGCTGGCGATCATCGCCGCCGCCGTCGCGTTCGTCGCGCAGAAGGCCAAGGGCAGCGGCTCGGCCGCCCCGTCCGCCCCGGCGAAGACCCCGCGCACCAACGGTGCCCCCGCCACCGGTGCCGCCGCGAAGCCGAAGGCCGCCGCGGCCAAGGCCGAGGAGAAGGCTGACGAGGCTGCCGAGAAGGCCCCGGAGAAGGCCAAGGAGGCTGCCGACAAGGTCGCCGACAAGGCCGAGGAGGCCAAGGACAAGGTCCAGGAGAAGGCCGAGGACGTGAAGAAGGAGGCCGACAAGAAGCAGGCGAAGAAGAACGCGCCCGCGGCCCCCAGCGCTCCCGGTGCTCCCGGCGCCCCGAAGGCGGACAAGAAGGACGCCAAGGATGCCAAGGACGCCAACCCGGAGGATCCGGAGGACGACGGCGGAAAGCACCGCCTGTAGTCTCCCCTGACCCCGCGTGAACCCCCGGACGTTACGTCCGGGGGTTTTCCGCGTCCCGGCGGGCCCGTCCGATGCAGAAGATTTGGTTCCGGAGACGATAGTCAGCCAGTAGGGTGACTGACATGACCACCACCGAGCCCACCGAGCCCACCGGCACCACCGACTCCACCGTTCTCGACCTGCTCATCGTGGGGGCAGGTGTCGCCGGCATCGACCTCGCCCACCACGTCGTCGACGAGTTCCCCGGCTGGAACTGGCGGATCGTCGACTCCAACGACGACCTCGGCGGCACCTGGAACACCTTCACCTACCCGGGCATCCGCTCCGACTCGGACATGGCGAGCTTCGGCCTGCCGTACCGGCACTGGCCGCACAAGGGCACGCTCGGCGAGGGCGCGGACATCCGCGAGTACCTGCGCGACGCCGCCCGCGACGACGGCGTGCTGCAGCGTATCCAGCTGCGCACCTGGGTGAAGCGGGCCAACTTCGTCACCACCGGACCCGCGGCCGAGGCCCACGGTCCGCACTGGGAGGTCACCACGGTGCGCGCGTGGCGTCACGGCCCCGACGACCGGTCGGACGCCACGGACGCCGACCGTGCCGAGACGCTCACCCGCACGCGGCGTCTGCACCTGGCCTGCGGGTACTACGACCACCGGGCGGGGTTCCAGCCGCACTTCGACGGCGAGGAGGACTTCGACGGGCAGCTCGTGCACGCCCAGCAGTGGCGTCCGGAGGAGCAGGGCGACGTCGCCGGACGCCGCATCGTGATCATCGGTTCCGGTGCCACGGCGGTCACCCTGCTGCCGGCGCTGGCGCAGAAGGGTGCGGACGTGACGATGCTGCAGCGCACGCCGACGTGGGTCGCCGCGCTGCCCCGGTTCGACACCATCACCACCATCTGGGCGTCGCTGATCCCGAACAAGCGTCTCGCGTACAAGGTCGCCCGCGCCAACCACATCACCCGCGACATGGTGCAGTGGTACCTCGCCAAGGGCACGCCGTTCCTGTTCAGCGGGTTCCTGCACGCCCTGCAGCTGCGGTGGCTCTCCCCCTCACAGATCCGCCGGGACTTCACCCCGCCGTACCGTCCGTGGGCGCAGCGGGTGTGCAAGGCCCCGGGTGGCGACATCTTCGCCGCGATCAAGGACGGCGGGGCGAAGGTCGTCACCGCCACGATCGACCGTCTGGTACCGCAGGGCGTGCGCCTGCAGGACGGCACGGTGCTGGAGGCGGACACGGTGATCGCGGCGACGGGGCTGCAGCTGCAGTTGTTCGGCGGCGCGGAACTCACCGTGGACGACGCGCCCGTGGGACTGCCGGACACCGTGGCCTACCGGGGTGTGCTCATCTCGGGCCTGCCGAACCTCAGTTTCACGGTCGGCTACCTCAACCAGTCGTGGACCACGCGGGCGGACCTCACGGCCCGCTACATGGTGCGGCTGTGGCACCACATGGTCAACCGGGGTGAGTCGTTGGCCGCGCCGGTGTTCCCAGGGTCGGACGTGGAGCGTCGGGCGTTGCTGGAGTTCGACGCGGGCTACATCAAACGCTCGCAGCACGTGACCCCGCGCCAGGGTGACCGGTCACCGTGGCTGTACCGGCAGGACTACCTGCGCGAATGGCCGGAGCTGGCGCGCGGGGACCTCACTGAGGAGATGGTGTTCGACGACGCAGCCGTGGCCGTCGCACGCGCTCTTCCTGCCTCGACCGCCCAGGCTGTGTCGCCTGGGCCGACCGGTTCTCACGACGCTGCGCCGACCACGTGATGCCCACGGAGGCGGAGATCACCAGCACGATGGTCACCGCCCGCAGCGGCGTCATCTCCTGGTCGAGCAGCACGAAACCGGCCAGCGCGGCGAAGGCGGGTTCCAGGCTGATCAGCACGCTGAAGACGGCCGACGGCAGGCGGCGCAGCGCGGCGAGCTCCAGGGAGTAGGGGATCACCGACGCCATCAGGGCGGTGACCACCGCCGGCACGATCAGCCACGGGTCGGCGGTGACGCCCTCCACGCCGGCGCGTCCGACCGGGGCGAGCATGAGGCCGCCGAGGAGCATGGCGACGGCGAGGCCGCCGGTGCCGGGGATGCGCCGGCCCACGGCGGCGGAGCCGACGATGTAGCCGACCCAGAACACCCCGGCGATCAGCGCGAGCAGCATGCCGACCGGGTCGAGCGCGGCGTCCGACAGGGCCTCGAACCCGAGCACGGCCATGCCGGCGGCGGCGAGGCCGACCCACACGAGGTCGCCGCGTCGTCGGGAGGTGAGCCCGGCGTAGACCAGCGGGCCGATGAACTCGACGGCGACCGCCGCGCTCATCGGGATGCGGTCGAGGGAGGCGTAGAAGAACCCGTTCATCCCGGCCATCATCACCGCGAAGAAGGCGACGGCGCGCCAGTCGCCGGCGTTCCAGGCGCGCAACGCCGGTCGCGCGACGACCAGCAGCAGGGCACCGGCGATGGTGAGGCGCAGGAAGGTCACGCCCCAGGTACCGAGGGTGTCGAAGAGTCCGACGGCCGTCGCGGCGCCGAACTGCAGGGATGCGCAGGACGCCAGGACGAGTGCGGAGGAACGGGTGATGCTCATGGCTCTCATTGTGGGGCCCGCACCAATGGTTCGTCTATCTCAGGTATCTGAACGATAATGGTGAATTGTGCTCAACATTCAACGACTGACCCTGCTGCGCGAGGTGCACCAGCGCGGCACCCTGGCCGCGGTGGCCCGCGAGATGCACTACTCGCCGTCCGCGGTCTCGCACCAGCTCAGTCAGCTGGAACGCGAGGCCGGGGTGCCGCTGCTGGAGACCGTGGGACGCGGCGTCCGGCTCACCGGCGCGGCGTTGCGTCTCGTGGCGCGCACCGAAGAGGTGCTCACGATCCTGGACTCCGCGGAGGCGGAACTGGCGTCCGCACGCCCGGGGGCAGAGGGCACGCTACGTGTCACAAGTTTCCAGTCCGCGCTGGCCACGATCCTGCCGACGGCACTGACCATGCTGGAGAAGCGTCATCCCGCGCTGAACGTGGAGGTCTACCACCGGGAGGTCGCCGAGGCCTTCGAGGGCCTGGCGGCGCACTCCTACGACGTGGTCATCGACGACGAGTTCCCCGGCCAGCCCGAACCGGTGCGCCCCGGCCTGCACCGCGAAGAACTCTTCGCCGACCCGATGCTGCTGGTCCTGCCCACCACCGGCCGGTGGGCCGTGCCCGCCGAGGAGCTGGACGGACTGGCGGACCTCGCCGAATACCCGTGGATCCTGGAGCCGGCGACGATGCCGCAGGGACGCTGGGAGCGGACCGTCCTACGCGAAGCCGGGGTGGAACCGCGGGTGAAGTGTGAGACCGCCGACCCGATCCTGCGCGCGCACATGGCGCGCACCGGGCACGGGGTCACGGTGATCCCGGCGATGCTGGCCGGCCCGCACCTGGACCACACCCAGGCGTTGGCGATGCCCGGCTCGCCGCACCGCCAGCTCTTCACCGCGGTGCGCGAAGGCTACGCCGACCATCCCGGGGTGCGAGTGTTCCGTACCGCACTGGGCGCCGCGGCGCGGCGGGAGTCGCCGGAGACCCCGGATCAGCTGTGAGGTGCGTGGCCGCGCGGCGATGTTTCATGTGAAACCATGCGGTCGGCGTCGGCGAGACGGTCTGGATGACCCAGGCGCAGGTTGCCCAAATGTTCGGGGTGAGCGTTCCTACGATCAGCGCTCACTTCAAGAACATCCTCGAGAAAGTGTCGCTGACCAGTGATCGAACTGTTAGAAAACTCCAAACAGTTCGATCTGAGGGCGACCGGACCATCCGCCGGGACGTCACCCACTACAACCTGGATGCCATCCTCGCCGTCGGTTACCGGGTCCGTGACGCCCTCCCTGCGGATCACAGAAGGATCCTGCCACTGATTGCGGGCACCTGCTGTGCCCGGTGCGCAGGGGTCATGTGAAACCATGGTGCCCATGACCGACACCACCACGCGCCCCTGGACCGAACTCGCCGCGACCCCCGACCTCCGCCTCGTCGTCCTCGACATGGACGGCACCCTGCTGCGCGAGGACGGCACCGTCCCCGAGGCATTTTGGGACCTGCTGCCGGTGATGCAGCAGCGCGACATCGTGGTGGTGCCCGCGTCCGGACGCCAGTACGCCACCCTGCACGACATGTTCGGCGACCGCGGCATCCGCACCTACCTCGCCGAGAACGGCACCGTGGTCGTGCACGACGGTGAGGTCGTCGCCACCTCTCCCCTGTCCGGCGACACGGTGCAGCAGTGCATCGCCGCAGTGCGCGGGACGGACCGGCGTCTGGGCCTGGTCGTGTGCACCCCGGAGGTCGCCTACGTGGAGAGCACCGACCGCGAGTTCCTCGACGAGGCCGCGAAGTACTACCACTCCCTGAAGCAGGTCGAGGACCTGACCACGGTGCAGGGCCCCGTGGTCAAGGTCGCGGTCTTCGCCTTCGGCTCCGCGGAGGACGCCGCCCCGGTGCTCTTCACCGGCGAGGGCGCGCTGGCCAGCCAGGTCGAGGCGGACAACGCCGTGGTGATCTCCGGGGCGAACTGGATCGACATCATGCTGCCGGAGGCGAACAAGGGCTCCGCGCTGCACGACCTGCAGGAGGAGCTGGGGATCTCGCGGGCGGACACCGCGGTCTTCGGCGACTACCTCAACGACCTGGAGATGGTCGGCGAGGGCGACCTGTCCTTCGCCATGGCCAACGCCCACCCCGGCATCACCGCCGCGGCGAACTACGTGGCGCCGGCGAACACCGAGGACGGCGTGGTGCAGGTGCTGCGCCGGCTGCTGGGGTAGCTGCCGGGACCGGCTGCCGACGAGCAACGGTGCATGTCCGGAATGAACGGCGAAACGGGCACTTCGCCGTCCGGCCTTCCCACGCACTGCCGTCGACACCACCGCACCGTAGAGTTGACGCCCATGACGTTCAGCCTGACACCACCGGGCGCCGCCCGGCACACCTCCAGACGCCGCGGCGCCGGGACGGTCCTCACCGCCCTGCTCACCGTCACCGCCCTCAGCCTCGGCGGCTGCGCCCTCCGCGGACTCGACGACGACGCCCTGCGCATCCAGCTCGCCTTCGTGAAGAACTCGCAGAACGCCGGGGAGTACATCGCCGACCACGACGGCTACTACGAGGACGCCGGCTTCTCCAAGGTCGACCTCATCGCCGGGCCCACAGCCGTGGAGCAGTCCGCCGCCACCGGCCACGCCACCGTCGCCGGCTCCATGGCCCTGGGCACCGCCAACGCCATCGCCGAAGAGGGCATGCCGATCACCATCATCGGGGCGATCTACAGCGTCAACGCCTTCACCATCCTCTCCATGGACGGCCCCGACGCCATCCGCACCCCCGCCGACCTGGAGGGCGCCCGCATCGCCGTCACCCCGGGCACCGCACAATCGATGGTGGAGGGCCTGGCCCGGGCCAACGACGTCGACCCGTCCACCATCACCTTCGTCCCCGCCGGGGAGACCGCCGTACTCACCAGCGGCGAGGTCGACGGCTTCCACGGACTCGCCGCGAACCAGCTCATCGACCTGCAGCGCGCCGGCCACGACGTGGTCTCCCTGCCGCTGGCCTACCACGGGATGCCCTTCGCCGGGGCGTCCTACGCGGTGTCGCGGGAGAGCATCGAGGACAACCGGGAGAACCTCAAGGACTTCCTCGTCGCCTCGATCCGCGGCTGGCGCGACGCCGTCACCGACCCGGCGCGCGGGGCGGAGCTGTCCACGGACGTCTACGGTGCGGACCTCGGCCTCGACCCGGAGAAGGAGCTGCTGCAGGCGGAGGCGCAGACGGAGTACATCGTCAACGACCACACCCTGCCGAACCAGCTCTTCCGGCTCACCGACGAGGCGATGGACGAGAATGTGGCGGCGCTGCGTCTCGCCGGCATCGACGTCTCCCGCGAGGAACTCTTCGACATGAGCCTGCTCGACGAGGTCTACGAAGAGCACCCCGAACTGGCCGAACCCCTCCCCACCGACACGAAGGACGCACCATGAGCACCGGCACCGGTATCCGCCTCGACGACCTCACCAAGACCTTCCCCGGTGGCGTGACCGCCCTGGACCACGTGAGCCTGGACGTCCCGCGCGGCAGTTTCCTGGCGCTCGTCGGCCCGTCGGGCTGCGGCAAGTCCACGGTCCTGCGCATCCTGGCGGGTCTGGAGGAACCCACCGCCGGCACCGCGACGGTGCACGACCTCACGCCGAAGGAGCTGCGTAGCCGCCACGAGCTCGGCATCGCCTTCCAGGACGCCGCGCTGCTGCCGTGGCGTTCGGTGGAATCGAACATCCGCCTGCCGCGGGAGATCGCCCGCAACCCCCTGCCGGACGACACCCTCGCCGAGCTGGTGAAGCTCGTGCGCCTGGAGGGGTTCGAGGGGGCGAAGCCCGGGCAGCTGTCCGGCGGCATGCGCCAGCGTGTCTCCATCGCGCGTGCCCTGGCCGCCGACCCGTCCGTCCTGCTGCTGGACGAGCCCTTCGGTGCGCTGGACGACATGACGCGCCAGCGGATGAACCTGGAGCTGCAGCGCATCTGGACGGAGAACCCGTCCACTACGCTGCTGGTCACCCACGGCATCTCCGAGGCGGTGTTCCTGGCGGACTCCATCGCGGTGATGAGTGCTCGGCCCGGCGCGGTGCGCGAGGTCGTGGAGGTCGACCTGCCGCGTCCGCGCACCCCGGAGATGATGCGTACCCCGGAGTTCCACGCCATCGTCGACCACGTGTCCGACCTGCTGTTCTCCTTCGAGGACGCCTGATGTCGCGGCAGGCGAGACGAACGCTGTCTGTGCTGTCCGTGCCCGCCGTGCTCCTCGGCGCGCTCGCACTGTGGTGGCTGCTGGCCGCCACGGTGCTGCGCCCCCTGGGCACGATCCCCACCCCCGGCGACATCGTGGCCCGCATCGCCGACGACGGCCTGAACTTCTACTGGGTCAACCTGAAGGTCACCGCCATGGAGGCCGGGCAGGGCTACCTGCTGGGCGTGGGCCTGGCGGTGGCGGTGTCGGTGCTGGCCCTGCTGGTGCCGCGGCTGCGCGGCATCGTGATGCAGGTCGCGGTGATCACCTACTCGCTGCCGATCATCGCCGTCGGCCCGGTCATCTACCTCATGGTCGGTGCGCCGTCGAGCGGTGACCCGTCGGCGACGGCGGTGCTGCTGTCGGCGTTGGCGATCTTCTTCACCACCGTCGTCGGCACGTTGCTGGGGCTGGACGCCGCGGACCGTCGCTCCCTGGACCTGGTGGACGTCTACGGCGGTTCTCGCTGGACACGGCTGGTGAAGGTGCAGCTCATCGCGGCGGTTCCGTCGTTCCTCACGGCGCTGAAGGTCGCCGCGCCGATCTCGGTGCTCGGCGCGATCCTCGGCGAGTACGTCGGCGGGGTGGACCGTGGTCTGGGTCCGGCGTTGCTGAACGCCCAGCAGTCGTCGGACGTCTCACGCACGTGGGCGTTGGCGTTGGCCGCCGCCGTGCTGGCCGGCGCGTGGTTCGCGGTGATGGCCCTGCTGGCCCGGCTGGTCACCACGTTGGGCTGGGGGTCGGCGGAGGTGTCGACGGCCGCCCCGGAGCGTGGCCGGCGCTCCCCCACCGCCGTCGCGGTGGAGGTCGTGGTCTCCCTGGTGGTCATCGTGGTGGTGTGGACGCTGGGCCTGCGGCTCCTCGGCATCTCCCCCTTCGTGGGACGCACCCCGGCGCAGGTCGTCTCCTACCTGGCCGACAACACGGACGGCACGAACCACCTCGTCACCCTGCTGCCGGACCTGTGGCGCACGCTGCTCGACACGGCGACGGGTTTCGTGCTGGGCCTCGTCGCCGCGGTCCTGGTGGCCTCGCTGTTCCTGGTGGCACCCACCCTGGAGCGTGCGCTGATGCCCCTGGCGTTGTTCTTCCAGTCGGTGCCGTTGGTGGCGATCGCCCCGGTGCTGATCATCGTCATCGGCCGTGGGCAGCTCACGGTGGCGGTGATGGGCGCGATCATCGTTTTCTTCCCCGCCCTGGTCAACATCGGTTCGGCGTTGAAGAACGTGCCGCCGGCGTTGGTGGACCTGGTGCGCACCTACGGTGCCGGACGTACCCGCGAGCTGGTCACGGTACGGGTGCCGGCGTGCCTGCCGGCGATCTTCGCCGCGGTGCGCATCGCGATCCCCGGCGCGCTGTCGGGTGCGTTGCTGGCGGAGTGGCTGGCCACCGGTGTGGGCATCGGCAACACGGTGATCACCGCGGTGGGCAGTGCGGACACCGACGTGGTGTGGGCGTCGGTGACGGTGGTGACGGTCAGCGCGCTGGTGCTCTACGGGCTCGCCTCGCTGCTGGAGGGTGCGGCCCGCCGACGCTGGGGCGTGTGAGCGAACCGCCGCGTCACATCTCCAGCAACCGGGTGCGCAGCAGGTCGGCGAAACCGTCGGCGCAGCGCATCACGACGCGCACGGTCGCGCCGTCGACGTCCACGTCGTGGCGTCCTGCCGCGGGGCGCTGGTGCCGCAGGTCGCAGACGGTCTGCCCACGCCCCGGCCCGTCGGTGGTGTCGACGACGACGGGCACCTTCGGCGCGCGCAGCAGCTCCACCTCGCCGAGGGCGACGGCCGCGGCCAACGGGTCGTGCAGCGCACAGCACCGACGCCCGTAGATGTCGCGGTAGAAGTCGGAGTAGTAGTCCAGCATCTCCCCCACCGCGGCGACGAAGGGCACGTCGGACGCCTGCAGCGCGGCGATGTCGGACGCCTCGAAGGTGTTCTCCATCGTGGTGTCCAGCGGCACCAGGGTGACCTGCCACCCGGCGGTGACGACCACCTGGGCGGCCTCCGGGTCGTGCCCGATGTTCGCCTCGGTCACCGGGCCGATGTTGCCGGCGACCATCGCCGCACCACCCATCACCGTGACGTGGGCGACGCGGTCGACCAGCGTGGGGTCGCGCTCCAGTGCCACGGCGAGGTTCGTCAGCGGCCCGATCGCCAGCACGTGCAGGCGTCCGGCGTGGCGGTGCGACAGGTCGATCAGCAGGTCGGCGGCGTCCTGCGTGGCGGCGTCCTGCTCTCTGACCGGCGGCAGCAGCCGCTCGCGCACCTCCCCCACCCCGTCGGTGCCGTGCACCTCCACCGCGCCGCCGGCGAAGGCGCCGACCAACGGGTCGGACGCACCGGTCGCGACGGGCACGTCGCGTCCTGCCAGGGCAAGCAGGCGGCGGGTGTTCTCGGCACCACCGGCGGCGCTGACGTTGCCGTGCACCGTCCCCACGCCGACCAGGTCAACCAGGTCGGTGGGGCCGGTGAGCAGGTAGCCCAGGGCGAGGGCGTCGTCGATGCCGGTGTCACAGTCCAGGTACACGGGGTTCGCGATCATCGGGCCAGTGTAGCTACCATCGGCGGGCCGGAGGACACCGAACACAGGAGGACAGTTGAGCACGCAGGAGTACAGGGTCTACCTGGCGGGACCGGAGGTGTTCCTGCCGGACGCCGCCGACGTGGTCGCGCGCATGCAGCAGGTCTGCCGCGACAACGGGCTGACGCCCGTCGCCCCGCTGGACGCCGGACTGGACGAAACTGCAGCACCGGCAGAACCGGACGCGACGTGGATCTTCGACAAGAACGTCACCAAGATCCGTGGCGCCGACGCGGTCATCGCCAACGTCAACCACTTCCGCGGCGCCGAACCGGACTCCGGCACCTGCTTCGAGCTGGGGTTCGCCCACGCCCTGGGCAAGAAGCTGTACGTCTACTCCGAGGGGGCGACCACCGTGGAACGGGTGGAGCGCTTCCACGGTCCGGTCACGCCCGGCGAGCGCCCCACCGACCCGGAGGGCCGCTTCGTGGAGGACTTCGGCTTCGCGGTGAACCTGATGATGGCGGTGCCCGCCACGAACGTCGCCGGCAGCTTCGCCGACGCCGTGCGCGCCGTCGCCGCCGACCTGCGCGGAGATGCATGAGGTCTCCGCGCACCACCGCCGTCGGCGTGCTGGCCGTCCTGGTCACGCTGCCCCTCACCGCCTGCGGCGGGGACGGCGGGCCAGCCACCGAGTCGACCACTGAAGCCGCCACCGGGGCAAGTGCCCTCTCTGTCGAGGCCTCCGGCCGCGGCCCGATCGCCCTGTCCGCCTCCGACGGCGGCGCAGACGGCGCAGAGGGCACAGCGGAGAGCATCGACGGCCGTCTCGTCACCGGGCAGGGCTCCTGCTTCGCGATCGTCGACGGGTCCACCGACGAGGCTCCACGGCCGGTGGTCTTCCCCGCCGGGACGGAGTCGGTGACCGAGCAGGGCCGCCCGTCGGTCACCCCACCGGGGCAGGACACCGTCTACGTCGGCGAACCGATCAGCGTCGAGGCGGTGCCGGTGCAGCTCGAGGACCTGGACGGCCTTCCCGAGCAGTGTGCCACGGGCGGTTCCACGACCGGCCTCGTCGTGCAGTGAGCCGCTCCGTGAGGCCCTGATCCCCCATCGGACGTGTCACTGATGAAATCGTCTGACCTGCATTGGCCTCACCTACTGTACCTTTCTGCGCTGTTCTACTGGACCTTTCTGCGTCAGAAACAGCCCGGTATCCATAAGCCCGCGAAGCGCATGCCACAATGTGACTCATGACACTGCCACCCTGGGTCCGCATCGCCCTGGGCATGTTCGCCGTCTCCTACGGCGCGAACCTCTTCGCCCCGCTGCTGCCGGTGATGCGCGACGTCCACGGTCTCGCGCAGGCACCGGTGAACCTCATCCTCGCCGTCTACGTCCTCGGCCTGATCCCCGCACTCATGGTCGGCGGCCCGCTGTCGGACCGTCGTGGACGCCGCGCCGTGGTGCGTCCCGCGCTGCTGTTCTCCGTGGCGGGCACGCTCGTCACCCTCGCCGCGCACCTCGCCGTTGACGCCACTGACGCCACTGCTGCCGCCGGCCCCGTCCTGCTCAGCGCGGGACGCATGCTCACCGGCGTGGCGGTGGGCCTGGTCCTCGCCGCCGGGGCGTCGTGGCTCAAGGAGGTCACGCCGGATGCAGACGGTACCGACGGGGCCGCCGCCCGGCGCGCCACCGCCGCCACGTCCGCCGGTTTCGGGGTCGGCCCGCTGGTCAGCGGCCCGGTCGCCGAGTGGTTGCCGGGGCCGGACACCACCCCGCTGATCCTGCACCTGGTCATGGCGCTGGTCGTCACCCCGCTGGTGTGGGTGACCCCGGAGGCCGGCCGACGCTCGGACTCCCGGCTGCGTGTCCCGCCCTCGGCGCGCTCACCGCGGTTCCTGTTCACGGTGGCACTGTGGGCGCCGTGGGCGTTCGGCCTGGCCACGACGTCCTTCGCCGTGCTGCCCCCGCTGGTCACCGCACAGGTGTCGGCACCGGTCGCCTACACCGGGCTCATCGCCGGGGTCACCATGCTGACCGGCACGTTCGTGCAGCCGTGGGCGGGGCGGCTGCCGGTGCACACGCGGGTGACCCCGCCGATGTACGCGCTGGGCACCGCCGGGCTGGGCATGGTCGCCTCGATCGTGGTGGTGACCACCCAGGCGGTGTGGTTCCTGGTGCCCACCGCGGTGGTGCTGGGCACGGCCTACGGCATCATGATGGTCTCCGGGCTGCGCGAGGTGCAGCGCATCGCCGGGCCCGGGGAGCTCGGCTCGCTCACCGCGGTCTTCTACGCCCTGACGTACCTGGGCTTCTTCATGCCGTTCGTGGTCTCGTTGATCGCCCCGACGGTGGGTTACGTGCCGGTGTTCTGCGTCGGCGCGGCGGTCTGCGCGGTGTCGGTGCTCGTCACCGCACGTCACAGCCACCCGTTCTGATCGGCCACGCCCACCGCCTCGAAGCGGTTGGACGTCCCGGTCTTGCCGATCACCGAGGACAGGTGGTTGCGTACCGTGCCCTGCGACAGGTGCAGTTGGGCGGCGATCTGCCGGACGCCCGCCCCGGAGCGCGCCGCGCGGCACACCTCGACCTCGCGCGCGGTCAGCGGTGAGTCCGGGGTGAACAGGGACTCCTCCGCCAGTGCGGGGTCGACCACGCGCAGCCCGCGGTGCACCCGACGCACCGTCTCGGCCAGCTGGGACGCCGGGGTGTCCTTCACCACGAAGCCGGTGGCACCGGCGGCGAGCGCGGCGCGCAGGTAGCCGGGGCGTCCGAACGTCGTCACGATCACCGAACGGCAGGACGTGCCGGACGCCGCCAGCGCCTGTAATTCCTCCGCCGCCTCGATGCCGGTCATGCCGGGCATCTCGATGTCGAGCAGGGCGACGTCGACGCGGTGCTCCCGCACGGCGTCGACCACCTCGTCGCCGCGTCCGACCTCGGCGACGACGTCGATGTCGCGTTCGGTGGCGAGCAGCGCGGCGAGGGCACCGCGCACCAGGTCCTGGTCGTCGGCGACAAGTACCCGGATCATTGTTGACCTGCCATTCTCACCAGCACGGTGGTGCCGGCGGTGCCGTCCACTGTCAGCGTGCCGCCGGCATCGGCGACGCGGCGACCCAGCCCGGTCAGCCCGTTGCCCCACCGGGCCGCGTCCGTCCCGCCGACACCGTCGTCGCTGACCTGCACCCGGTCGGCGCTCATCGTCACCTCGCACGTACGCGCCCGCGAATGACGCACCACGTTCGTCACCGCCTCACGCACCACCCACGAGTACAGGTGGGCGTTCACCCCGGCCACCGACACGTCGTGGGGCAGGACGGCGCGGATGCCCGCGGTGCCCAGCGCCCGGCGCGCGGCCTCCACCTCGCCGGCGAGGTCGGGCGAGCGCATCCGCGTCACCGTGGAGCGCACCTCGGCCAGGGCCGTGCGGGAGATCCGGGTGATCTGCTCGAGCTCGTCCTTCGCCGCCGCCGGGTCGGTGTCGACGAGGCGTCCGGCGAGCTCGGACTTCAGGGTCACCACGGTCAGGGAGTGGCCGAGCAGGTCGTGGACGTCCACGGCGATGGACTCGCGCTGCCGCGAGATCTCCAGGTCGTGCTCGAGCTCCGCGCGTTCCTCGTAGCGGCGGGTCACCAGTGCCACGGCGTAGACCATCGCCGGGGAGACCAGCGTGCCGCCCAGCACCCCGGGCATCGCCGCCGGTTCCAGCAGCCACACCAGCGCCGTCGACACGACCACCAGCACCACGGTGGCCGGCAGGCTGAACCGTACCGGCAGCGGGAAGGACAGCACCGCCACGAAGAAGGGGACGAGGAAGGTCGCCAACGCGCCGACGACCACGGCGGTCACCACCGCCACGACGGCGAGCAGGGAGAACCAGAACAGGTAGCGCCGCATCATCGACATCCCGCCCGGCCAGTGGTCGACCAGGCCGAAGGCGGTGGCGTACACCGTGCCGAAGAGTACGAACAGGGCGACCCCGGCCACCGTGCGTGGCGTGAACCCCTCGGTGACGACCAGCACCACCGCGGGGACCACGAGCACGACCAGCCAGATGGACGCCATCAGGCTGGAGGCACCGTCGAAGTTCTTCATCGCCGTCCCTTCTCCCGGGAGTGCAGGGCCAGGACCACGGCGACGAGGACCGCCGTCCAGACCAGGAAGTTCACCACCGCCCACCATAGCGGGTCGTGCACGAGCCACGGTTCGTACGAGACGGACTGGTAGCCCTCGCTCAGCGGCCACCTGGCCAGCGACACCGCCCCGTACATCGGGCTGAAGCGTCCCACGGTCATCATCGTCTCCGGCAGGGGCATGAACAGGTTGCCGAGGAACGCGAGCACCACCACGCTGGTCCCGGCGATGCTCACCGAGGTCTCCGTGGGCCAGGCCTGCGACCAGGCCATGCCGTAGAAACCGAAGGGAACCGCGCCGACGACGCACAGCAGGAAGGACGCCGCCCACGCCGCAGCCGGCATCGACGCGCCGGTCACCGCACCGACGGTGAACACGGCGGCGACGGGCAGCACCGCGCGGATGGTGATGCCCAGCAGACGCGACGCCACCAGCTGCGCGTGGGTCAGCGGGGTGAGCGCGAGCTGGCGTCCCCAGCCGGTGGTGCTCTCGACCACGACCTGCCCGGCGGCGGCGACCGCGCCGGTCACGCCGGCGTAGAGCGCCATGCCGATCATGATGTACGCCGAGACGTCGCCTCGGCCCACGGACTCGTCGCCGAACCCCATCGCCTGGCCGAAGACCAGGTAGAACACCACGGGCAGGCCCATGGAGAAGAAGAGCATCGCGCCGTCGCGGGAGAGCCGACGCAGGTCGTGCAGGGCGAAACGTAGCGTGGTCATCGCGCACCCCCGGTCAGCCGGATGAACGTGTCCTCCAGCGTCCGCCCGCTGATACGCAGGTTGGACGCGCCGCGGGAGAGCAGGTCGCGCGCCAGCGCGTCCGACTCCCCGGTGGTCACCGAGTGGTGGCCGTCCAGGTCGTACTCCACGACGACGTCCCCGCCGCCGCGCAGCTCCTCGGTGGTGCCGTCGGCGACGACGGCACCACCGTCGAGCAGGACGATCCGTGCGGCGACGTCCTGCGCCTCCTGCAGGTAGTGCGTGGCGAAGACGACGGTGACCCCGCGGGCGGACTGCACGCGCATGTCCTCCCAGAAGTCGTGGCGGCTGGCGGGGTCCATGCCCGCGGTCGGCTCGTCGAGGATGAGCAGCCGTGGGTCGCCGAGCAGGGCGAGGGCGAAGCGCAGGCGTTGCTGTTCACCGCCGGAGCAGCGTCCCACACGGCGTTTCCTCATGTCGGTCAGCCGGGCGTGCTCCAGCACCTCGGCGACGGGACGCGGACGGTGCATCGTGGCGGCGATCATCGCCACCGTGCCCTCCACGGTCATGTCGGGCAGCAGCCCGCCGGTCTGCATCACCGCCCCGACGCATTGGCCGGTGATCGCGGCACGCGGTGTGCCGCCGAGCACGTTGACCGTGCCGGCGGTGGGTTTCGTGAGGCCGAGGACCAGGTCGATCAGGGTGGTCTTGCCCGCGCCGTTGCGGCCGAGCAGGGCCACGATCTCCCCGCTGGTGACGGTCAGGCTGACGTCCTGCAAGGCACTGACGCCGCCGCGGAAGGACTTGTGCAGCCCCTGTGCGTTGATGGCCGTGTGTGTTGTGGTGGCTGTGTTCTCCATGCCCCCAACACAACCGCGCCCCGGACCCGAAGGCCCGGGGCAACGGTCACGACGTGACCATGACAGTTGTCATGTGTCCGACCCGGTGATCAGCCGGCGATGATCTTGTTGAACTCGCGGGCGACCGGGGCCGGGGAGAACCGGGCGGCCAGACGCAGGGCCAGGTCGGGGAAGGACACCGAGTAGTCCTGGCGCTGACGCTCCAGCCAGTTCTTCGGGTGCACGGACTTCCACACGGCGTCGGCGACGTCCTCGGTCTTGATGCGCACACCGAGACGCTTGGTCGAGGCGGCCTCGACGTCGGCGAGCTTGGTCTTGACCCACAGCGGCATGATGTTGACCACGCGGATCTTGTCCTTGCGCCACTCCAGGCTCATCGCCTGGGTGAAACCGTGCACGTAGAACTTCGAGGCGGAGTACGGGGTGATGTGCGGCTGACCGTAGATGCCGGACGCCGACCCCATCGACACCATGTGCGAGCCCTTGGTGTTCTTGAGGTACTGGTGGGCGGCACGCGCGCCGAAGGTGATGCCGGTGCAGTTGATCTCGATCTGCTTGGCGATCAGGCCGGGGGCCTGGTCGGCGACGTCGTGGTCGCCGATGATGCCGGCGTTGTTGTCGAGGACGTCGAGACGGCCACCGGTGTGCGAGGTGAAGTCGGCCAGGGCCTCCTCCCACGACTCGTAGTCGGTGACGTCCAGACGGCCGGTGATGATGTCGGGGAACTGCTCCTTGAGCAGCTCGAGGCCCTGCTCGTCGATGTCGTAGGCGCCGACGGTCCAGCCTGCGTCGCGGAACTTCAGTGCGACCTCGCGACCGATTCCGGCGGCGCCGCCGGAGATGAAGATGCTCTTCGTGTTGTTCATAGGGCGCAATCTATCAGGGGTCCAACATAGATACATCACAATCCGAAAAATAAGCTTTCCCCCACTACAGTGGGCGGGTGTTCTCCGACAGCCAGCCGAAGGGCCCGGTGAGGCCTTCGGTGATCTCCGTGGTGCCGGCACCCATGATCGGCGAGTTCGGTGTGCAGCGCTTCTCCGGGACGCTGCCGGGGTCCAGGGCGTCACGCACGATGTCGACGACCCGCGGCGAGTAGGACATGGAGACGTGGTCCGAATGGTCCTGCTCGCACCCGTCCTGCACGGTGACGTTGGTGACGCTCGCACCCTCACCGGCGGTGAGGAACGTCGAGTCGTAGGGCGTGGTGACCTCGTCGTACTTCGTACCGACCGCGGTGTAGTCCACGCCGGGCACGGTGTCGCCCGCGGCGTTGAGCCGCTCGAGCAGCGGTGAGCCGTACTGCTGCTGGGTGCCGCCCTCGCCGATCACGTAGTCCAGCGCGGGGTCGAGGTCCAGGCCGAGGCCACCGATGAACCGGTTGAGGTTCGCGATACCGGACAGGGTGGTGCCGTGGTTCGTGGCACCGAGGGTCACGGCCCTGTCCACCTTGTCCGCCCCACCGTTGAAGGTGAGGTACTGGCGTGCCAGCAGCCCGCCCTGGGAGTGCCCGACGAGGTCGACCTCCTCGCTGCCGGTGGC
This sequence comes from Corynebacterium sp. AOP40-4SA-5, assembly GCF_052377355.1. Taxonomy (NCBI): domain Bacteria; kingdom Bacillati; phylum Actinomycetota; class Actinomycetes; order Mycobacteriales; family Corynebacteriaceae; genus Corynebacterium; species Corynebacterium sp. AOP40-4SA-5. The sequence continues at coordinate 24,645 of NZ_JBQSWS010000025.1, read as the reverse complement.
CTCGAGGACGCGGTCGACGAACTCGCCGACCTCGGTGGCGGACTCGGCGATGTCGCCGGTGGCGAAGGTGTTCGGCAGGACGGTGCCGACGCCGCCCTTGTCCTGGATCTCCGCGCGCCCCTAGTTCGGGGCGAAGACGCAGTACCCGTCGTCGGCGAGTGCCGGCGCCAGTGCGGACCAGCTGTCGTAGGCGTTCTCCCACGTCCCGTGGATCAGGACGACCGGGTTGCGGTCACTGGTGCAGTCCCAGTCGTTGGCCCCGGCCGGGGAGCGCAGCGGGTCGTGGAAGCTCTGCACGAAGGCGTCGACGAAGTTGGACGGGGCGGCGGGCTCAGCTGGCGCAGTGGAGACGGTCACGGCCGCGACGGTGGCCACCGTCGCCACGGCGACGGCGCCTTTGGTTTTGAAACGTAACATGATCCAGAACCGTACCGGATCCTGTTCGCCCGCAAACATGGATCGGTGTGGTTCGAGGCAGTTTCGTCACCGGTAGGCGACGCCCCGCTCCTGCAGGATGTCGCGCAGGCGCGTGGGGTAGTCGGTGATCACGCCGTCGGCGCCGGCGTCGACGTACTCCTCCATGTCCGCGGCCTCGTTGATGGTCCAGGGCACCACGCGCAGGCCCGCGTCGTGCGCCCGGGTGATGAAGGACGCCGCGTCGACGTCCTCGTAGGCGGGGCTGAGCACCTCGACGCCGAGCCGCTGCGCGGCGGCGACGACGTCCCCGTCGCCGTAGTCCACCGGGCCGAGGTACGGCGAGTCCGGCACCCACGTCGTCGCGTCGAACAGGGCGATGAGCGGGACCTGCGGTGCGCGCTCGCGCACCAGCGGCAGGCTGGACCAGTCGAAGGACTGCACGGCGATGCGGTCGGTGGTCCCGGCGTCCTGCGCGGCGTCGAGGATCGCGTCCACGTACTCCTGCGCCGGGGCGGAACGTTCCGGCTGCTCCGCCTCGATCTTGGTCTCGATGTTGAAGTGGACCTGCGGGTCGCGCGCGGCGAGGTCGAAGACGTCGGTGAGGGAGAGGATGCGGTTGTCGTCGGCGTGGACGGCGTCGGGGTAGTCCTCCAGCGGCAGGTTGCAGTTGAGGGTCTGCAGCTGCTCAAAGGTGAGGTCGTGGACGTCCTCGCCGACGTGCTCGCCGGTGCACTTGTCGGCCTGGATGGAGGCGTCGTGCCAGACGACGGGGACGCCGTCGGCGGACAGGTGGACGTCCAGCTCGAGGGTGGTCACGCCCCGGTCGAGGGCGTGGTCGAAGGCGGCGACCGACTCCTCGGTGTACTCGCCGCGTCCGCCGCGGTGGGCCTGCAGGTCGAAGGTGGACGGCAGGTTGTCCGCCGGGGAGGACACCGCCGGCGGCACCGGCGGCAGGCCGAGGCTGCCGGTCACCGAGGCGGCGGCGGGGGACGCGGCGAGCCCCGCGGCCAGAACGGCGGAGACGGAGACGGCGGCGGCGATGTGAGGGGTGCGGGGCATGGTTCTCCTGGGCTTTTGTCGGGGGCTGTCGTCGGGGGCGATCTGACCGTAACGGCCCGCCGCGCCCGCCGCAGGGGACGTTGCCGAAGGTTCACCGAAACTTAAGCAACCAGTTGCCTATCGTGCTAGACACGGAGAGCATGGACATCAACACCACCCAGCTCCGACGTCTCATGCCCCTGTGGCCGCCCCTGCTCGGTGCCGGGGTGAAGATCCGCGAGTTCGCGCAGGACGGCTCGCGCGTCCTCGTCACCCACCGTCCCAACCGCCTGACCAGGAACATCGTGGGTACCGCCTTCGGCGGCACGATCATGTCGATGACCGACCCCTTCTTCATGCTCGCCTCCATGGCGCGCCTGGGCGGCGGGTTCAACGTGTGGGACGTCGGCGCGGAGGTCTCGTTCCTCAAACCGGGGCGCGGCACCCTCACCGCCGACATGCGCATCGACGACGCCACCTACGAACGCATCCGCGAGGAGACCACCGAGGGGCGCAAGTACCTGCACTGGTTCGAGGTGGACGTCACCGACGAGGCCGGCGACACCGTCGCCACGGTCCGCCGCCAGGTGTACTACCGGCGCAAGCGTTAGGCGCGCAGACGCCACAGCGAGGTGACCTCGCGGCTGCGGGCGACGTGCAGCGGGTCGTCGGCGTCGCGGACCTTCGGGTGGCGTGGGGCTGTGTCCTCCCGCCCGACCACGCGCAGCCCACCGTCGGCGATCCACCCCTCCAGCTGCTCCCGGGTGCGCAGGCCGAGGTGTTCGGCCAGGTCGGAGAGCACCAGCCAGCCCTCCCCGCCGTCGGTGAGGTGCTCGGCGAGCCCGGCGAGGTAGCGGCGCAGGGCGTCCGACCTGTCGTCGTAGATGCCGAGTTCCAGTTCGGAGGTCGGCGTGCCCGGCAGCCACGGCGGGTTGAACACGACGATGTCCGCGCGCTGCCCGGGCAGCCACAGGTCGGCCTCCACGACCTCGGCGGAGACCCCGAGGCGCTCCAGGTTGGCGCGCGCGCAGGTCACGGCACGCGCACTGACGTCCGTCGCCGTCACGCGTGCCCCGTGCCGTGCCAGGACGGCGGCGAGGACGCCGGTGCCGGTGCCGATCTCCAGGACGTCGCGTCCGGACGTCTCGTCGGCGAGCCGGTCGACCAGGCCGACGTACTCGCTGCGCGTCGGCGAGAAGACGCCGTAGTCCGGGTGGACGTGGTCGCCGAGCTCCTCGACCCACACCCCGCGCAGGTGCCACTGCCAGGCGCCGAGGACGCCCTGCAGTTCGGTGAACGGCACGCGCCGCGGGCCGTCCTGCCCGTAGGCGTGCCGGCACGCCTCGCGCACGTCCGGCGCCCGTCGCAGGTCGAGGCTGTAGTCCTCCCCCAGATCGACGAGGACGCGGCCCAGGACGTCCGCCCGCTCGGCGCGTTCGGCGCGCTGGCGCAGGAACAGCGTCGCGGCGTCGGTATCCCCGGTCCGACGCCTCCCGGCCCGCTTCGTCAGCCGCCGGTCGAGTGCCTTGAGCAGCTGGCGGGCGTTGTGGAAGTCGCCCGTCCACAGCAGCGTGCCGCCGGTGCGCAAGTGGCGCAGCGCCCGGTCGGCGGTGGTGGTGTCGTCGGCGATTTCCGTCATACCGCTGATTGTTCCACGGACCCTGCTAGTGTCGGCAGCAAAAGTAACGGCATCTCACAGCGAACCGTTAGAACCAGGCAGACTGTTTCAAGCGCACCCGCGTGCCCGCACGCGTTTCGAGAGGACCAAAGACGTGACGACCCACCGTGCCAAGCCCCGCCGCAACCGACTCTTCCGAGCGACGACCGCGGTGGTCGGCGCACTCGCCGTGGCCCTCGGCCTCGCCACCGCACCCATGGCGACCGCTGCCCCGGCCGGCAACGTGGTGGTCATGGGTGACTCCTACGCGGCGAACCCGGACCAGTACTACAACACCCTGCGCGGCATCGACGGCTTCGTCCCCGACAACTACCCGGTCGGCGGCAACTGCCTGCAGGCGCCGAACAACTGGCCGCGGCTGATGCAGCAGCGCCACGGCCTGGCGGTGACCGACTGGTCCTGCTCCGGGATGACCTCCCACAGCGCCCTGGGCCGCATCGACCGCGCCGTCAACGCCGGCGACATCCACCGCGGCACCCGCACCGTGGTGCTGAACTACGGGATGAACAACTTCGGCCCCGGTGGCACCGACAACGGCGCCAACTTCCTGGACCCGGGCGACGTGCGCAACCGCTACCTCTCGGACGTGCGCGCCGCCGCGGCGAAGGTGCGTTCCGCCGCCCCGGGTGCGCGCATCGTGATGGCCGGGCAGATGGCGATCACCTCCAACGGCATGTTCTGCTTCGCCAACGTGGTCCCGAACTTCCCCGCCGGCCTGCCGATCCCGGTGCTCAGCGACGTGGAGATCTGGCTGCGCGGCAACCAGCAGGAGGCCGCCCGCCAGATCGGCGCGTCCTTCGTGGACCTGAAGACCGAGTCCGCCGGCAACGCGACCTGCTCCCCCGACCAGAACCGGTACGTGGCGGGCATCCTCGACACCACCACCCCGAACTACAACATGATGATCCACCCGTCGCTGAAGGGCTCCACCTTCATCGCCGACCGGATGTCCCGCGCCGTCTAGATGCCCTCGCTGGTCGAGGCCCGGCTGGTCGCGCAGGGGCTGCTCTCCCCCGCGGACTCCGCCGTCGACCTGCTGGAGGCCATGGGCCCGATGCAGGGCCAGGACCTCACCGGCGTGCTGGCGTCGTTGGCGCTGCGACTGCCGAAGAGCACGGACGTGCGCGCCGCCTTCGACGCCGGGGAGGTCGTCCGCGGCTACCCGATGCGTTCCACCGTATTCGCCCTGTCCGCCCGCGACGTCGGCTGGGTCACCGAACTGTGCGCCGGCCAGCAGCGCCGTGAGTCCGCCCGGCGCTGGGAGAAGGAGGGGTTCTCCCGGGCCGAGGTGACCCGCGCACACGACGTCTTCCTGGGCTCCCCGGGCCTCACCCGTGCCGGGCTGGGCGAGCTGTGGGCCCGCCACGGTTTCCCGGACGACCGGGGTTTCCGCTACCTGATGATCCGCGACATGATGCTGCACGGCACCGCCGTCTACGGACCGTTCGACGGCGCCGACCAGCTCATCGTCCCCGCCACGGCGGTGCCGTACACCGCGGACCGCTCCCCCGCCGCCGAGCTGCTGCTGCGCTACCTCACCGGCCACGGCCCGGCGGACCTGCGCGACTTCGCGTGGTGGACGAAGCTTTCCCAGCGGGTGGTGAAGGACGCCTTCGCCGAGATCGCCGGCGAGGTCGAGACCACCGACGGGCTCCACCACCGTCCGGGCCTGTACGACGAACTCGCCGCGGTCTCCCGCCGGGCCCACGGCACCTTCGCACTGCCCGCCTTCGACGAGGTGATGCTGGGGTACCGCGACCGGTTGTCCTTCCTGGCGTCCGACCACCACGAGCAGGTCGCCCCCGGCAACCGTGGGGTGTTCCGCCGGACGGTGGTGCGCGGCGGGAAGTTCATCGCGACCTGGTCGTCCTCGTCGTCTTCCGACGTGGCCCCCTTCCGGGAGCTCAGCGCGACGGCGCGACGCGACGTCAGCCGAGCGCTGCGCGCCTACCCCGCAACCCGTCGATGAAGGTGTCGATCAACCAGTCTGCCTGACCGGGCGCGAAGCGCTCGGCCTTCTCCGGCATGGGGCGTGACACCGCCGCCAGGCCGAGGTGGAAGCGCCACGGCGACAGGTCGTCCTCCACGAAACCGCTGGAGGCGGCGAGGTCGAGGATGGTGCGGTAGGCCGCCAGGAACTCCTCGCGCACGGGCTCGGTCTCGACCCAGACCCGGCCGTCCACCGGGATCACGGCGATGGAGCGTTCTGCCAGCGCGGCGACCTTCAGCGCGGCGATCTCGTGCACGAAGTTGCGCCACCCCTCCGACCCCCCGTCCCAGTCGGCGACATGGCGTTCGATGATGGCCAGGACGCGTCCGGCCATGTCCTCGATGAGCCCGACCATGAGGTCCTCCCGGGTCGGGAAGTGCCGGTAGAGCGTGGCGATGCCCACGTCGGCCCGTGCGGCCACGGTGCGCAGCGGCACCTCGGGCCCGTCCTCGGCGAATAGGTCCCAGGCGGCGGTGAGCAGGGCCGCCCGTTTCTCCCGTGCGTCGGCTCGCATCGGCTCTCCTCTTGCATCTCGGTAACCGGAGGATTACGCTCCACAAAAACGGAGCGCCTTGTTCCATTTATCACGCTACCATGCAGGAGTCCCTCATGAAGACCACGCTCAAGCTCGGCGGCATCATCCTCGGCCTCACGGCCGCGGTCACACTGATGCTGCTCGCCTTCCTCTCCCCGCAGATGCACTCCGGCCCGTACGACATCCCGATCGCCGTCTCCGCGCCCGACGCGGTCGTCAGCCAGCTCGACGAGAAGTTCGAGGTCACCACCTACGACGACCCGTCGGACGCCCGGAACGCCGTCCTCTCCCGCGACGCCGTCGGCGCCGTCACCGTCGCGGCGGACGGCGCGACGGTCTACACCGCCTCCGGCGCGGGCACCCCCTACACGCAGGTGCTCACCGGCGTCGCCGAGGGCATGGACGCCACGGTGGAGGACGTCGCACCGACCACGCAGGACGACCCGAGCGCCGGCGGGCTCAGCGCCCTGGCGCTGCCGCTGGCCTTCGGCGGCATGGTGTCGGCGGCCGTCCTGTCGCTCACCATGAAGAAGCGCTACGGCCTGCGCATCGTCGGATCGATGGTGTTCTCGCTGGCCGCGGGCCTGGCGGTGGGTGCGATCCTGCAGTTCGGTTTCGGCACCTTCGACGGCAACTACTGGGAGACCGCCGGGGTGCTCGCACTCGGCATCGCCGGTACGTCGCTGTTCGTCCTCGGCCTGGAGGCGCTCATCGGGGCCCCCGGCCTGGGCATCGGCGCGGTGCTGACCCTGTTCGTGTCCAACCCGCTGTCCGGCATCGCCACGGGCTGGCAGTGGCTCCCCTCCCCCTGGGGCGCGATCGGCCAGTACCTGCCGATCGGTGCGGCGGGCAACGCGACCCGCTCGGTGGCCTTCTTCGACGGTGCGGGCATCGCCCACTCCGTGTGGGTCCTGCTCGCCTGGGTCGCGATCGGCTGTGCGCTGGTCGGCGCGGCGGCACTCAAGAACCGCCGCACCGTCACCCCCGCCTGATCAGGCGTGCGCCCTCAGGTCAGCTCCCCTGGACGACAGCGGAGCCGGCCCCGCTGAGCTCTGCGGCCGAGGATCCGAGGTCGAGGACGCCGGAGCCGACGGCCAGTGAGCCGTCCCCGGAGAGCACGGTGGAGCCGAGCTCCAGCGCCGAGGAGCCGAAGGCGAAGACCGATTCGATGAGGGTGACGAGAGATTCCATGACGGACCTTTCCGTAGTGTGAGCGTCCTATGACGCGGTGACGGGGTTGACACTAGGCGAACGTTTCCCCAGGAAAGGGATATTGCTGAAAATCGTCCCGCCACCCCCACCTGATCAGTCCTGCGCCTCCAGGACCGAGGAGCCGGCGGTGCTCAGGTCGATCGCCGAGGAGCCGAGCTCCAGGGTGGAGGAGCCGATGCCGATCGGGTTGCCGGTGGCGATCGACGAGCCCAGGCCGACGGTGGAGCTGAGCAGGTTGAGGATGGGTTCGAACAGGGCGTCCATGAGGGGACCTTTCCGTGGGAGGGGTATGACAGCGACAAGCATAGCCGTGCAGGCTTCGTCGCCGTCAGGTAGAAAGGGAAGGTGAACTACACCCCCGATTTGACACGGAAGGCAGTTTCACCATGAAGTCCATTCTCAAACGCACCTTCACCGCCGTCGCCGCAGGCGGCCTCCTCCTCGGAGCGGCGGCGTGCAGCGACGACGATTCCGACAGCGTCTCGGACGCCAGCTCGGCCGCGGAGAGCGGCGCCGCCGAGGCGTCCGACGCCATGGGCGGCTCCGAATCCACCGAGGCGGAGTCCACCGAGTCCGAGAGCGCCGAGGGCTCAGAGGGCTCAGGCGACACCGAGCTCCCCGAGGGCCTGCAGGCCGCCTACGACGAGGCAGGCGGCGAGCAGGGCGAGTGGGGCGCCGTGCAGAACGTGGAGAGCGCCGACGGCGCGACCCTGGCCACGTTCGACAACGGGTGGGCCGTGGAGAACGACAGCGGCGAAGTCACCCCGCTCATCGGCATGATCGGTGAGACCTGGGCGAACGACGGCGGCCTGGAAAACGAGATCGGTCTGCCCACCGCCCCGGAGTCCGGGGACGCGATGCAGGGCTGGACCCAGCAGTTCGAGAACGGCACGATCTCCTGGATGCAGGACGAGGACGGCACCTGGGACGCCGACGTGGAGGGCAACGAGTAACACCTCCCCCACACACGAAGGAACCCGCCGGACGACCGGCGGGTTCCTTGTCTGTGGAGCTATGGGGAATCCACAACAAAAACCCCATCCACGCAGGTCACACCCCATCCCCACCCCTAAACCCCAACGACCTGTTGGGAAAGCATAGGGAAACAGCCCCAGAAAGGGACCACGCCATGAGCACCAACACCGAGACCTACGGCCCGATCATCCTCGACGACTACATGAACATCGACACGCCGAATGAGAACAGCCGCTTGGCCCTCCGCACCACCGACGCTATCAACGATCTGCTGACCCTCGCACACCACGAGCGCACCGGACAGCCCGCCGGCTACCGCGCCCAGGCCGACATGTACGCCGATGCCGCCCAGCACGCCCATGACCTTGCCTACGCACTGGACATCCTTACCAGCCAGGCACACGAAGCGGGCATGAACGCCACCGAGTAGGCATCCTCCACTAGACGCAGAACAGCCCCCGTAGCGGCCATCAGGCTACTCGGGGGCTTCTTCACGTCCCGGGGGAGACAGGCGCTTAGACAGGCGCGCAGACGTCGAGAAGAACTTTGGGGCTGACCCCAAAAAGGCAGGTCAACGATTTGTTCCTGCCCTCCCAGGTAAGAACAGCGGGGCGGGGCCGTCCGACTTCAGACTTCCGTCTAACCCGCTATGCCGCGTACCTCGTCGCGATGAACGGCGACCCCTAAACCCCGCCGCCACGCCACATAAGACACCCCCACCACCGGCACACACAGCTACCACCACGACCACGCACACCACCCCGGGGGGCACCCCAACCTCAGGCCAAGCCCCGCGCCAAGGTCATGACGCCCTAGTATGCGTACGGGATAGAAGGTTTTAATGGCAATCATTGTCATTAAGGTGTGCGCTGCTGTCGGGAGTCGTCACAGTAGGCGCGTACGTATTCCACCGTGCGGTCGCCGGCGGTTGAGCAGTGAAGCTGGGGTGAGGGTTGCTATCGACAGGCCCTTGCCCTCTGTGGGTGATGCTGGCGGGGGAGCATGATCGGTTAAGGGGGTGTCGGTCACGTCCTCCGTGAGATAGATAGTCGCTATCTCCCACGGGTCGACCAGCACTGTCCCGCCGTCCTCTGTCCCGATGATTGCGAGGATTGCCCCGGGTGCCACGACGGTCTCCACGGGCACCCTCAGGCCCTTGTGGGCGGCTGTGAGAGCTGCGTCCCGGTCGGTTGTCCATTCCATCGACATAAACCCGTTCTCCACCTCTTCGCCGGTTGCTGCCCGGTACAGGTGGACTAGGTTCGCCGCTTTCGGTCCAGGAACGGCCTCGCGGAGACGCGCTACCCACCAGTGGGCCGGGATGTCGTGCTCGGGTTCGGGTGCTGCAATCCACGCGGCTACGAGGTCCCGTCCTGTGGGCTGAATGCCCATGTTCCACTTATGGTAGAGGGCTGCTGTGGATTCGTGCATGATGTTTGATTCGCTCATGCTGCCACCTCTATCGGCGTGTCTTCGGTCTGGATAGTCCACCCGTGCGAGGCTGGTAGCGCCGGTTCGACTGGGTCTCCGTCAAGGTCCCACTCTTCGAATGTGGTAATCGTGGAGTCGTAGCCGTGGGCACCGTACTCGGGCATCTGGTCGGAATGCTGGGGTAGCTGCACTGACGGGGCACTCTCGGTCCCGGTGAGGTAGTGAATGAAGTCGTCGATTGTTCCTCCCCACGGGTCGATTATTGGGCTGGTGGGCCGTGGTCGGTTGTGCCAGTCGGTCACGGGCGGGTGGTAGGGGTTTCGGCCGGTTGTAGGTTCGTCCGGGAACGTGATTGGCGCGGGCCACCAGGCAGATATGGGGTTCGCTACTCTCACGTCTGGTCTCGGGTCAACGGCCGGATACGGGTCTTTGTGTGTGTGCATTTAGTGCCTTTCGGTTGTTGAATGTCTGATTGTTGATTTGAGCGTTTGAGAATCCACTTTGGGGTGAGTGGTAGGGTTCGGGGCTTAAGACCGCGAGAGGGGCCAATCAGGGCGATTGCGGTACCGCTGAGCCGGAGAGGTGAACCGGCTAGTTCCGGGTCGGCTTTCTTGACGGCCTTTGCGGTTCCGACGGAGCGGCCGCTGACGTTGAACATCGCGGCGGCTTCGAAGTACTGCAACCAGTCCTGGGCGACCGCAGCCAACTGTCCCTTCGACAGGTGACGACGATGCAGGTTCCCCGACGTGATCCACGCGATGCCTCGGTGCTTCCCCGTGTCAACCTTGTTCCCCAGCGATAAAAAGAAAGAGAGCGGCTACGCCGAGTTGGGACGTGACCGTCCCTACTTAGATTCCTTTAGAGGGACCGTGTAGAAACCGCAGGTCACAGCGTTGCCCTACTTACTATACTAAGTACTCTACTTACTATAGTAAGTACCCCTACTTACTATACTAAGTACCCCGGGAATCGAAACTAGTTCCCATCCCACTTCTTCGGCCTGTATTCCACCCCACCAGGAGCCACCAACTTCGACCCCCGAGACCCCTCTTCAAGTAGCCCGCACGCCACGGCCTTTGACACGTGATGCGTCACGTTACGACTATCGCGCAACCCTAGTAGCTCCACAAGCTCCCCCGGCTTCGGGTCATACCTGCCGTTGCTATCCATCATCGCGTAGCAGTAATGAGCGACACGTAACCAATTCGGCGCGTCCTCATTCCTGGCGATTGTGAGGTGCAGTGACCTGTCGTGCATGGTGAAGTCACGCTTTCGGTTGCCGTTGGCGTAGTACTCAGTCTGATTCGTCATTCTCGATAGCCTTTCCGGCGATAGTGGACAGTTCCCTCAGCTGCTCATCATTGAGCAACATCCTCCGATTCCAGTCTGACGTGCCAACCTCCCATAGCAGCGTCCCGTCCTTCGTCCGGTACCGCTGGACAAACGGTTTCCCCTTCATGCCGCGACCTCCGTCTTCTCGAAACTAAAACCGCGCATGAGACCAACCTCCGCTAATGAGCGGAACGCCGTCGCAACCGCAGACGGGCCACCGGTGATGCCGGACGTGACTTCGACCTCAGACCAGTCGACCACGAGCGTGCCCCCGGCTTTCTGCACAAGATATTCTAGCGCGGATGCTACCCGTACAGCCCTGTCCGACAATCGTGATTCGGCTCGACGGTAACGGACAACATCATTCATCCAGTCAAGCCCAGTCTGTCGATCACGACACACCAGCGTCAGTGGAAAGTCTTCATAAACATGCATTCCGTATCCCCTTTCTAGTCAAGGATCGTTGCGAGTACATCGATCTGCCTTTCGTTGGTTACTGCACTACGCCGGAGAACCGAACCTCGGTACCTGCCGTTTTCCCGTTACTTCCCCAAGCCCACGGAAGGACCGCTACCACCCGGTACCGGCTCCCGTTGGGCAGCTCCACCTCATCGCCGATCTTCACGTCCGGGACCGTTTGCCGAAACAGCATGGTCGGCTCATTAACCGTCGCCTCAATCGGATACGTACCCGTGCCACGCACCGCCGACGTCCCCGGCGTCCAATTCACCATGCCGGGGCCAATCTGGTGGCTTGCTGTCACCGTGCGGTCTCCGTAGCGGTCACGCTCAGTTGTGGAGCGGTACACGGTCGCGTACTCATGCCCTTTCAATAGCCTCATCTTTTTGTTCCTTTTCATCTGTTAGTTCAGGATCATTGCCAGTAGGTCGCTCTGCCGTTCAGCGAAGCGCATTTCGATTCCCGCCACGCACAGGTACGTGTACGTGCGCCCGTGGCTCTCGTCGTGCACCTCGAATACGTCCACCCGGCGCGACTCGCGGTCCCCTCCATTGATTCGCAACGCGACCGGGACCGAGCCTAGGTTTGTTCGTCGGGCTGTGCCGTAGTCGCCGGTGTTCTCGGCGTAGTGCCGCCCATTCTCGTTGTTTCTCATTCGCTGCTCCATTCTGTTCCGGTTTTCGGCCCCTCATCGACCGTCTAACGGACGAAGAGAGCATAGTTAGATAGAGAGTGACCCAAACGGCCCAAAGGCCGCCAGAATCGCTCCCAGGTGGGATTACGTGGATAAGTGCAGGTCGCCGCCAATCTCCCATCGGGGGCGCACCCACACCTTCACTCAGCGAGTCTGTATTGGCCCGACCCAACCAACCGCGACCGCCTCAGCGAACCGCCGAAACTCCTCCGGCACCGACTCGACCAACTCCCGCAACTCCGCAACCAATTCCGCCGGCGGCATCACGACCGCGCCCGCTCAACCTGAGGAGCGAAAGACGGCTGAGGAACCGACTTACCAACCGAGATGTACTGGACCGACCCATCGCGCAGATTTGTCCGCTGGATAGTGGTTTCCCACTCCCCGGTAACAGGATTCTTCTTACTGTTCTCCCGGTCCCGGAACTCGTCAGCGCTGAACCGGCCGTCCCGGCTCTCGCGGCGACGGTTCGCCTCACTGAAACGCCTAATACGGTCCTGAAGCTCATCCCACGTCGCCGGCACCGAAACTTCCAGCCCGCCGAACATCCCGCGAGCGAGCGGAGTTAGCACACGGTCGCTAATTCCCGACCACTTAAATTGGTTATGCTGCCCGACTTCCCGGTGTTCCTTACCTGACTCCGGGCCGCGCCGATCATACTTAGCGAATCCGCCCAGGAAAACCTCACGGTAATCTTCCGCTACACGGTGAGCTGCGATATCCACGTCGGTGAAGTCTTCGATTTTGCTGATCGGCTTTCCGGTAGTGTTAACGTTAACGCGATACTCTAGAAAGCCGGAGATGCCCGGATCGGCCCACAAAGCGTATGCCTCGTTCGGTGACACCAGTAGGTCTAGTGCCAGCAGACGGGACAGAGCCGTACGAAATTCGGGCAGCACCTCCGCAGCAGCGGCGTGCTCGGCACGGGAAGCGGCATTGGCGACGTGCTCAGCGTGAATGCGGGACTGTCCAGCAAAGGGGCCGAGGAACCTTGCCGTACGCTTCAGCGTGTCCACTGTCTCTGCCACGGGGAGCACGGACATGACCTGCTTGTAGGTAAGCTCGTCGACCTCGTTGGCGTCAATTACCCGGCGCGCTGAGGTCAGGTTTTCCCGGATCGACGCGCGCACCTGAGCGCGGGCAACGTTGTCGGTCTCAAGGTCCCGCAGGGCCTTTCGGCGCTGTGCGTCGGTCATATCGCGTAGCTCCTCGCCGGTGGGCAGCGGCAGGTCGGCGAAGTCGTCGAGTTCCTTTTCGATTTCGTCGTAGTACTCGACCGCACCCTTGTAGCTCTTGTGCAGCAGGGTGTCCAGCTCCACGCCCCAGGCGTCCGCCAGCAGTGCGAGTCGAGCCTCGTAGCCGGCGGGGCGTACGTAATCTTCCCGGCGCGGGGCTTGCTTCAGGTTGTCGGTGACGAATTGTGCGGTCAGTGGTGTGCTCATGTCAATGTTGTTCATGTGTGAAACCTTTCTAGGTCCAGTTGCTCGGGTACTCCGTACCCGTGGTGAAGTTGGGGTAGAGGTGAGTGCGTGACCGGTCGGTGCTACGCCACGACTCGGGGTAATCGTCGTTCTGCCAGTCCCAGCCCGCACCGTCCTCTACGACGGGGAGCTGGACGCTGGGGGTCTGTCGCGGTGGCGGCGTGCTCATACGCTCACCAGTCCCCGGGCGAGGTTCCCGGCGGTCGGCATGGCCAACAGGGCGTCTAGGAGTTCATCTACGCGGAACAGCACGAGATGCCCCCTGCCGCCCGGCTTTCGGGGCGTGAACGTGCCAGCAGCAACGTGTCGGTCGAAGGTATCCACGCTCATTCCGACGGCGGCGGCAGCGTCCCTCTTATTTAGTGCGATTCGCTGTTCGGGCTGGGCCGTCTGGGTGGGGCCAAGCAGTGCGTCTTTGTCGGTAGTGCAGGTAGGCAAGTTGTAAGCCTTTCTGTAGGGGTCTGGGGGATTCTGTTCGGCTAGTCGCCGGCCATACGCTGGTCAAGTTCGTGCTGGTCAACGCGGGTAAAACCGCCCAGCCGGTAGAGGGTCAAGCGCCCATCGGCGCACATTCTCCGCACCGTTCGGGGGTGGCAGTCCAGATACTTTGCCGCCGCCGTGACGCTCATGTATTGTCGGGGAGGGGAGGACATTGTTACCTCATTTCTTTGGGCATAGATGAATGAGCGAACCGGCTATGATTCCGGTTCGCTGGCGTGGTGAGTTTTGGCATCATTTGTTACGTTTCGCCATTACCTGCCCCCATTTTACCACGGGCTATTTATGGATTCTCGACGCCGAAATTTCCGTAACCGCAGGTCAGAGCGTTTCGGAATTTTTCATGAGCACCCAGACGTGTTACGAGTGAAGGAGATCACACAAAATTCCCCTAAAATCCTGCCCTGTACCCGTCTGTCAGCCCCAAAAGCCCCCAAAACTAGGGGCAGACACAGCAGACACAGCGCGAACCCCCTCCCCGGACCTGCCGTGACGTACCACCCCGACCTCTACTCTGTCGGCACAACCCCACGCAGACGGTCACCCATACGCTCCACGCCCTCACTCAGGTGCTCCTGGGAGTGCCGGAGGTAGTGCTTCCGCAGCACATCCCCCGACTTGTCGCCCACGTACGCGCCCACAGCAGTCTCAGACACCCCAACCTCGCTGAGAGCCGTCGCAGCGAACCGCCGGCCGTCATGCTTGTGGATATCGTCGCGCAGCCCAGCCCGCTTAGCCGCCCGCTTCACTGTTGTATTCCAAGAGGTATCCATTACCCGCGTGCCCCGGTTGGTGAGGGCCACCAGCCCGTCGTCACCCTCACCCGCGTACAGGTCCATATGGGCCTCGCACATCGCCACGAAATCAGGGAAGACCGGCACCTCACGGTAACTAGCTTCCGTCTTTAGGCCCTTGTCCACCATCGTCTGTTTGCCGTCCATAGTCAGCCTCACAGCAGCCCGCACGCGCCCCCGGTCGGACAGATCAATGATGTAGCCCACCGTGCCGTCAGCGGCCACAGAGCGCTTCACCTGCCACCTACGTAACCCCAACACCTCTTGCGTCCGCAGACCATGCACCAACGCCAGAGCGGTGGGGAACCGGTACCGTTCGGGAACATGCGCCAGCAGCTCTTTAACCTCCCACAGCTCGGGCAGACTCTTACGGGTCCCGCCCTCTCCTACCTTGGCCCTACGGGTTTCCAGATCGACGGGGTTGGCCGGGATGATTTCCTGCCTAGCCGCCCACTTAAACGCTGCCGTGAGGTGCTTCTTCGCCCCGTTGTTTGTCGGTGCAGTGTCAGGGAACTGCGCCCATACGGCTTCCCACCATGCGTTAGCGTCCCTACGGGCCACCTGAGACACCGGCATAGCGCGGAAGGCACCGGCTTCCCCATCGACTTCCAGTAGCCGCAGGTTCAACTGCCGCACGTTGGTCTGCCGTGTGGACTCCTCCCAAGACGTTGCAGTCTTGTAGTCGATCCACCGCCCCAGCACCTCCGCGACCGTGACCCCCCGTGCTTCCCTATCAGCCCTAGCCGCTGCCGCACGCGCACGCGGGGGAAGCCACTCGCCTATCGTCCCCTCCTCAACCATGCGGTCGATGATCCGTCGCTCAGCTAGGTACCACGCTTCTACAGCCCCCGGGGTCTCAAAGCTCGTGCCCGCCGTGTAGCGCTCCCCGTCCGGCCCGCTGAACCGGCCGTAGTACCGCCGGCCTTTCCCCTTGGGTTTGCCGTTGTGCCACGGCTTCTCCCCAAAGTCCCTACGCTCCCCGCCTGTCTTGGGCATGACCCCAACTCCTCTCCGCTGTTGGGGAAGCGTTGGGAAACACTGCCCCTTAGTGCGGTTCCCTGCCCCTACAGGCTGTGGTACTGTCTAGCACGTGACCTGCAAAAAGAAAGGAACCCGCTGGCCTGAACGACCAACGGATTCCATGATAGTGGAGCTATGGGGAATCGAACCCCAGACCTTCGCATTGCGAACGCGACGCTCTACCAACTGAGCTATAGCCCCGAAGTCTCACGTGGAGACAACACCGGATATCGTACACCCGGCCGGGCCGGAGCACATAACCGGCTGACCCCGGCTCACCCCAGGTCGACCCCGGCGACGGAACCGTCGCGTCGGTGGTCCGCAGCGCCGTCGACCTGGTCGTCCCGGAGACGGATCACGCTAAGTCCGGAGTCGAAGCGTCCGGCCTCCAGGTCGTGGCCCCATTCCTCCAGCAGCCCACGCATCTTCTTCTGCTCGGCACCTCCGCGCGCGGCGTACACGCTGTTGCGGTTGGTGGCGCCGAAGTTCGGCATGTCCACCGCGTCGACCGGTCGCAGGTTCCAGTCCACCATCGCCACCAGCGCCTTGACCACGTAGGACGGGATCTTGCGCCCGCCGGGCGAACCGAGGGCCATGACCGGCTCGTCCCCGTCGAAGACGAGCACCGGCGACATCATGGTGCGCGGGTGCGCACCGGGCTCGCGGTAGTTCGGGTCACCGGGGTCGGCGTCGGCGCTGAAATTGTCCAGCGAGTTGTTCAGGAAGTAGCCGTTCTCCTGCTTCCCGCTGCCGAAGCTGCGCTGCAGCGTGGTGGTCAGGGTTGCCATGCTGCCGGCGGAGTCACGCACGGTGACCTGGGAGGTCCCCTGGTCGTCGCTGTCCTCGTACTCGCCGGTGAGACCGTCCAGGTCCTGCGGCTCGAGCCCGCTGAGCGTGGTCTTCTGACGGATGGAGTCCGCGGCGTCGTCGAGGTGCCCGTCGTCGGTGACGATCTGGTCGACGTACCCCTCGGTACCGTCACCCATCCACGTGTTGGCGTCGGTGAACGCGATACGTTCGGCCTCCATCACGAGGTGCTGCGCGGTGGCCCGCGCCGTCCCCGCCACCGGCGTCAGCCGGGCCAGGTCCAGCCGGTCCAGGATGCCGAGCGCCTCGGCGACGACCATCATGCCCGTCGCCGTGGAGTGCGACCCGCACACCGAGTGCCCCTGGTAGTCCACGCACAGCGGGTCGGACGGCTCGATCGGCTCTTCGGTGGGCTCCAGTTCCATCAGGTACTCGGCGTAGTCCGGATTCGTGAGCACGTCCCCGGCGGCGGGGAGTTCCTCGAAGATCCCGTTGCGCGCGTCCATCGCCGCGGCGAGCCGTTCGGTGACGACGAACCCGTCGGACGCCAGCCTCCGCGCCGGCTCCGTGAGCTCCGCCAGGCTCTTCACACCATGTGCCCGGCGCAGGGAGTCCATGAGCCGGTCGGTCTGCGGCACCCCCACCGCATCGTCGGACGCATCGTCCTGCGGCGCGTACACGGTGCCGTCGAAGCTGGCGGTCTCCCCCGTCTGCGCGTCGTGGTAGATCACCAGGCCGCCCCCACCGGGGCCGGAGTAGTTCGGTTCGGGCAGGCCCAGGACGTACTGGGCGGCGACCACGGCGTCGGCGGCCGTCCCACCCTCGGCGAGGACGCTGCACGCCGCGCGCGTCGCGTCCGGGTCCGGGGTGGACACCATGCCACCGCGGGAGGCGCCACGCGCCTCGAGCCCGCCGTCGAGGCAGGCGTCCGGCGACGCGGTCGGCAGCGGCTCAGGTTCGGGCGTCGAACAGCCCGTGACCATCGCAAGAACGGAGACCGTGCCGACGGTGGCACCGGCCGCCCGGCGGCTCAGCCCCACACCATCACCGGCACCGCGACCGCGGCACAACCGGCGATCGACAGTCCCATGCCGGCCGACGTGCGCTTGAACCCGTACTGGACGAGGTCGTTGGCGATGATCGCCGGCAGCACGCAGAACACCACGTTCGTCGGACCGTCGAAACGCACACCCGTGAACGACGCCATGACCAGCTCGACCAGGGTGACCATCACGAACGAGACGGTGCAGAGGATCACGAAGCGGTCCTTGCCGAACAGCGGGACCTTGCGCGAGTACGGCACGTACACGCCGAGCACCAGCAGCGTGGCTGCGGCCAGCACGACGAGGTAGCCCGGGCTCGTCAGGACGCTGACGATGACGCCGGCGGTGACGTAGCCGCCGGTGCGCAGCTTGCGCGAGCGCACCGTCCCCTCCTGCACCAGCACGGCGAAGAGCACCGACAGGGCGCTCATGAGGAAGAGCATCGGCACGGGCCGGAGGTTGGTGTCGATGATGGTGTTCGCCAGCGACCCCGGCAGGAGGGTGGAGGTCAGCATGGTGATCGCGAGCCCGGCCAGACCCGCGGCCGGCACCATCCAGGCCAGCGGGACGACGGTGCGGACCACGCCCTGCTTGATCAGGGAGTTGCACAACATGCCGGGCACGATCACGCCGACCAGTGAGAGGCCGTCGAGGGAGAGACCGCCGAGGAGCCAGCTGGTCAGGGCCATCCACACCGCACCGCAGCCCACGCCCACACCCAGGCCGATGGCGAAGATCTGACGCGGACGCGGCAGGAAGATCTTCAGGATCACGAACTTGATGAGGACGTAGCCGAGGAGCGCGGCGACCAGCGTGGACAGCACGTTGAGCGGCATGTACAGCGAGGACGCCAGGTAACCGACGGCCAGCGAGCCGCCGACGGAGATCTGCCGGCGCCGGAAGTACAGGTAGCTGATGACCAGGCCGACGAGGAAGGTGACGTGCACGTAGTCCGTGAGGAACCCAGTGGACCCGATGATCTGGTAGGTCATGCCGCCACTGCCTCGATACGCTCCTCGGCAAGCTGACCGACGTAACGCTCCATGGCGGTCACGTGGTCGGTGTGGATGTTCACCATGCCGAAGATGGCGACGTCCTCACCCTCGAAACCTGCGCGGGCACGGGCGACGAGGTCGCGGCCGTCCGCACCCTGCTCACCGTCGAGGTCGGTGGTGGTGAGGATCATGTCGTCCTCCACACCGGCGTTGAGCAGCTTCTGACGGACCACGTCCTGGATCTCGCCGTAGAGCACGACCCGGTCGATGTCGTCGGCGAGGTCGGTGGCGACGAGGTCGACGAACATCGCCGCGCGGTCGGTACGGTCGGCGCGGTTGTTCAACGCCACCACCTTCCTGCAGGACGGGAGGTCGTCGTCGACGACGTCGTGGAAGACACGGGTGGTGGACTCCCAGTCGTTCACCGCGAACATCGGGACCCAGTAGAACGGTCCGGTCTCGGAGTCGCGGACGTGGGCGATGCGGGTGGTTCCCGGGTCCGGCTCGGCGGAGAGCATGCCGCGCACCGCGACGCCGGTGTCGATGCCGAGTTCGGCGGCGACGGCGAGGCAGACGGCCACGTTCTCTTCGAACTGGCGGTAGTCGAACCGGTTGCACAGGCTGCGGGAGAGCTCCGTCTCCTCGGCGACGACGAGGCGGGAGCCGCGGGCCTCGCAGTGCTCACGGATGATCTCGACGAGTTTCGGGTCGCGCTCGCCGGTGATGACCAGCCCGTTCTCCGGGACGGTGCAGCACAGCGACGCGGCGATCTCTTCGAGCGTGTCGCCCATGTCCTCCTGGTGGTCCAGCCGGACGTTGGTGAGCACGGTGATCGGCGAGCGCAGGATCACGTCCTGGCACAACGTCTGGTACTTCGGCTTCACCGCCATGCACTCCACGACCAGGGCCTCGACCGGGTCGTCGGCACCGTCCAGCCATTCCGCGAGGAAGCGGTACTGCTCGTTGATGTTCGCCGGCCCGGTGCGCTTGATCGGGCGCTCACCGGCCTGGCTGTCGATCACGCAGGCGTAGGTTCCGGTGGTCTTCGAGATCGTGGTCTTGCCCGACTCCCGCAGCACGCCGCCGATCATGCGGGTGACCGTGGACTTCCCCCGAATTCCGTTCACGTGCACGTTGATGTCGAGACCGCCCATCCGACGACGGTGACGCACTTCCTTACGATGAAAAGCCGCCATCCCGGTTGTCGCAGCAAGTGCGGACAGGGACAGAAAAGCGAGCATGGGTAATTCTCCTTCAGGTACCCGAAATGTTAGGGCTTCGGCAAGTTCCCCTGAGACATGCCAAGTCGATCCACAGAGGTGGATCGTGACAAAGATGCTGGTAGTTGCGCCCTCTACTCCGCACACTAATGCCGAATTAAGTGTTACACCAGCACTGTTTTCTCAGTTACGAAACGCGATTTATGGACCATTAGCCGGGCTTGTGGTCCGGGACCCGTGCCCAGGGAAAACACATGATTCGACGGATGCCCCCGACACCCCTACCCTGCTGCCCGTGCCGTCCCACCGGCACGTTCATCCGCTTCGGCGCGAAAATAGCGCCCTTCGCGGGAAATTACACTCAGCCCACTGTCGTGGCCCACACCAGGCTCCTCGATGTAAGTGGCGTCACGTCCCGTCGCGCCGTAATTCGGGGCGTCCACCGCGTCCCTCGCCGACATTCCCTCGTCGACGAACCCCACGATCGTCTTGATCACGTACGACGGAATTGCCCCGCCTCCGGGGCTGCCCAGGGCGAGAACGGGTTCCCCGTCCCCGAACACGATCACCGGGCTCATCGCCGTCTTGGGCCGGACCCCGGGGGCCCGCTGGTTGATCGACTTCGAGCCGGCGCTGAAGTTGTTCAGCGAGTTGTTCAGGAAGTAGCCGTCGCGCAGGACGCCGGACCCGAAGTGCTGGTGCAGGGTGGTGGTCACGCTGGCGATACTGCCGTGGCCGTCACGCACGGTGATCTGCGAGGTCCCTTCCTCCAGGTTCGGCAGGTAGGTGCCTTCGGTGCCGACCAGTGGGTCCGGCTCGATGTACCCCAGCGTCGCGTCCGGGTCGATCCGGTCGGCCTGCTGCTGCAGGTGCCCGGGATCGGTGACCAGGGAGTCCACGTAGGCCTCGGACAGCCCGGGGTCGACCTCCGGGTCCTGCATCCAGGTGTTCCCGTTGGCCAGGGCCAGCCGCTCGGCCTCGGTGACGACGTGCCTCAGGTCGTCGCCGACGTCGGCCCGGTCGAGGATGCCCAGCGCCTCACCGACGACCATCATGCCGGTACCGGTGGAGCCCGACCCGCAGACCTGGTGGTCCCGGTAGCCGGTGCACAGCGGTGCCTCGGGCTCGATACGCCCCGTGACGTCCAGGTCGCGGAGATAGGCGGCGTAGTCGGGGTTGGTCAGCACGTCCCCCGCACGCGGAAGGTCCTGGGCGTCCACCCCCGGCCACGGCATCCCGTCGAGGACGTCGACCCGCCGGTCGAGGGCCCCGGTCAGCCGACCGCTGGCGGCGAAACCGTCTTCCGCCAGCTCGGCGACGGAGGCGAGCACCGCATCGAAGTCCAGGACACCGTAGTCGTCCTGCATGGTGCGCATCAGCTGCGGTGTCTGGGGCACTCCCGTCAGGTTGCCGCCGTCCCGCGGCGCCGGGACCGCGGCGTTCCACCTCCGGACGTGGTCGGTCGCGGCATCGTAGTAGACGGCGACGGCCCCACCGCCCGGCCCGGAGGACTGGGGTTCGGTGAGACCGAGGGTGAACTGGGCCGCGACGACGGCATCCGCGGCGCTACCTCCGTCCGCCAGCACGCGGCAGGCGATGTCGGAGGCGTAGCGGTCCGGGGTGACGACCAGGCCGGCGTCCTCGTCCCCCTTCGCCGACCGCGCGTCGGTGACGCCCCTGGAACTGCCGCAGGACGCCCCGGGGCTGAAGGTCCGCTGGAAATTCGACGTCACGGTGACGGTGACGCCGGCGAGCACGATGAAGAGAATCGCCACGATTGCCATGGTGCGTAGACTCTTCACGTGGCACTCACTTTCCCGTCGGACAGTTCCCGGCCATTATCTATCCACGGTGAAGAAAATAGTGAGACCACTACCGAGCGGGGGTGGTTCTATTCTTAGGTCGGTATTCATCCTGCTTTTCTGTAGTACCCGTTCTATACTGTGCGCGGTGGGCGTGATGAACCCGCCGATGGCGCACCTGGCATGGTGCACTACCTTTCGCCGTAGGCGCGTACCCCCCGGGTGCGCGCCTACGTGGTGGTGCCCCACGGAACACAGAAAACGGGCACCCTCCGAATCATCGGATGGTGCCCGTCACTGCTGTTTCTCCAGTGGAGCTGAGGGGAATCGAACCCCTGACCTTCTGCTTGCAAAAGACACGTACCAGGCGTTTAGAAGAAACCGTCACGTTGTCATCGTTGCGTTTAGCCAGGTCACGGCGGTTACAACGCTACGTTGAGATACCGGCTTGCATTCCTGTAGCGGACTGAAAGCGGACTGGTGCGGACCCCCGGCGTAGGGGTCGCTCCACGCGGGCAGGGGTGGGAGCCCACCGGCGTCAGTAATGTGGCAGGCTGCGAACGTCGGCAACCTTTCCGGATTGCCACGGAAAACATCACTTTTCGAGGTTGACCTCGGAAGGTCAGCAACCATCGCACCGCGGTGAAGACACCGCAGTTCATCGCATGCGTTCCCGGCCTCGGGAAGGATTTTAACCCCAAGGGAAAAAATTCCCACCCGCTCAGGACAGAGTAGAATCCCGACTGGCAGCTTTAGGATGAAAAACCAGAATGACGGGAGCCGGACAAAGATTATCCTTCTCGGGATCGTAGTTCTCTTCTATCGGCTCCAGATACTCTAGCGACGCGCCATCCTCAGCCGGCAGGTAAGCATGAGCCTCTGAAACGACGTAGAGCAGATCGTTCTCCTCCTTCGCCTCTTGGAGATCTTTAGGGGTCCAGGCCAGGGAGAAGCGGATTCCGGGGTATTTCTTGATTTCTCCCCACGGTTCCGCTACCCAATCGTTGTACGAACCTGGGACTTTCCTTCGAATGGTGAGGTCATCGGGAAGTGCGGTGAAATCTCTGTCGATCTCACGCTGAGTGTAGGGCCAAGGTGAACCGTCGGAACCGTCGCTGACAAGGATTCCAGCCGACCCTCCATATTCAACCTCTACCAGCCCCTCCAGTGGTACGGACTTGGTCAAGTCTCTTTGAGTGGTGTTCTTTGTCGGTCCCTGTGAACAGGGGATTGTCAGCGACGAGTCGACCAGCTCAGCCGTCGTCGTAGACCGTGGGGACCGTGGGGACCGTGGGGATCACGGTCATCAAGCTCCGATCATGAACTGCACATCCGGAACCCCGACCGCGTCTGCGGAGTCGTGGACACCGTCGTCGGGGTCGTAGAGGGTGTGGGCGAGTTTCCTCATGCTGATCTCTGAGAGATACCGACGCTCACCGTACTGCCACTCCTCATGCTGTTCGGCCAGGACAGCACCGATCAGCCGGGTCACCGACGCCCGGTCGGGGAACACCTGGACAACGTCAGCGCGCCGCTTGATCTCCCGGTTGAGCCGCTCAATCGGATTGTTCGACCAGATCTTCTGCCAGTGCTCCACCGGCATGCCAGTGAACGCGGTCAGGTCCGTTTCCGCGGCGGTGAGCATGTCGGCGACGTCAGGGCACGAGGACCTCAGTGCGGTGGTGACCTGCTTGTACTGGGCGACCAGCGCCTGCGGATCGGTCTGGGCGAATACCGCGGAGATCAGCGCGTTGATCGGCTTGGAGTGCCTTGAGCCCAACTTCTGGGTGACGTTGCGGGCGAAGTGGACCCGGCAGCGTTGCCAGCCGGCCCCGGGCAGGATCGCTGTCGTCGCGGCCTTGATACCGCTGTGTGCGTCGGAGATGACCAACGCCACACCTAACGGATCGGTATCGGTGGAGACCTTCAGGCCGCGTTCACGCAGGTTGCGGAGGAATTCGGTCCAGAAGTCGGTGGATTCGGAATCGCCGACGGCCATGCCGAGGATCTCTCGACGGCCCTGGGCAGATACGGGCACAGATCCGCGAGACGGTGGACTTCGAGATTCCGGAGTCGATGCCGAGAGCTTTGACCAGGTCATCGACTTTGCGGGTGGATACTCCGTCGATGTAGGCCTGGCAGATGACCGCGTGCAGGGCTTTGTCGACCCGGCGTCGGGGCGACAGCAGCGAGGGGAAGAAGGACCCGTGCCGCAGTTTCGGGATGTTGATGTCCACATCGCCGGAGGTGGTGGAGATCTTCTTCGACCGGGTGCCGTTACGCCGGTTCTTGCGTTCGCTGGTGCGTTCGTAGGGGGCGGCGCCGATGGTGGCGGAGGCTTCGGCGTTGACGAGGTCTTGGAGGCCGGCCTGCATCAGTTCGCGGAACATGTCGTTGTGGGCGACGTTGGGATCGTCGAGGAGTTTCTAGATGAGCGTGGATACGGCAGAATGGGGTGTGGCCATCGTGGGCACAGCTCCTTTGTGGATTCTTTAGGCGGAACCTACAGAGCTTCCCGCGGTGGCCTTCACTGTGCAAGGAGACGGTGAACCTGCCGGGGGAATTGACACCACGCTAGGGGACTCAACCACGGACTTGAAGAGGGGTTCTGGTGTGGAGTTGAATCCGCGCTTGCATAGTATCTTTTTCACTCCCTAAGAATAGGTCTACGGCGCTGTGAATTGTCGGCCCCACCCCTGCGGGGGTGGAACCTGCAACACACAGTGCTATCGCACCCAACCGGCCGCACGCGGCGGCTCATCGACCGACAGCCCGTGCCCCAACTCCACCATGTGAGCAACCTTCCCACGGCGAAGCTGACGGACAGTATCCGACGGGTCCTCCTGATACGCGGCCAGCAGGCGCTCACGATCAGCGGCCTGAGCACGACCAGCACGGATGAACTGGTCCACCACAGCCTCAGCCTCCAGGCGGTTCTCCTGACGGCGGGCATTCAACCCCAGCCGGATAGACTTCTGCATGTCAGCCCACGCGGCGGCATCAATGGTGACATTGCCACCACGGGACGCCTTCACCTCGGACGGGTCAACGGGTGCCTTCTCCGGCTCCTCGTCGCCCTTCTCGGTGAGCTTCTGCACAGCCTCCACAACCTCATCCGGTGTCGCCTCAGACTCTAGGCCCAGGGCCTCGGTCAGGGCCTGAAACTGCTCGGCGGTGAACTCCACCGGGGTAGACGCCTCCACACCGTCAGCGGGCTTCTCAGC
>NZ_JBQSWS010000024.1:0-49305 GCF_052377355.1 Corynebacterium sp. AOP40-4SA-5 | reverse complement strand
GACCGCCCTGGAGCGTCACAACGCGAATGGGCCGCCTACAACACCGCCGTGGCCGTCCTGGAGCGGTCAAAGACCGAGGAGGCCGCACGGTGAAGATCACCACGCAGAGCTGGTACTCGACACGCCACAACAAGCGCGTGCACCGGATCGGCATAGAGGGCACCAGCCGAAACCTCATGTTCAACGACGACGATCTCCGAGATCTCGCAAAGTACATCGACCTAGTCCTTGGGGGACGCAATGACGACGACCGACCTACTCAGTAAGCCCGGCATGTCCGGGACCGATTACCGCAAGGCACGAGACGGCTGGATCGCAGCAGTGCTAGCGCACAAAGGCGCAACCGGCAAGCGATTCAACGCCACCGCCGTCCGAATCGCGATAGCACTACACCAGCTTTCCTGGACAGAGACGACGGACAATCACCGCAGGGGCACGTTCACAGGAGGGGCTGTGATGCTTGCAGAGCACGCGGGGTTCGCCGGTATTGCCGAGAGAGCGCAGCGGAACAACGCATACACCGGGACTGGCGCGTTGCGTGATGCGGGGTTCCTCGTCCTTGTTTCGCAGGGGTTGGGCGGTGCTGCCGTCGAACGGTCTAAGGCTCACAACGCTGTGTGGGCGTTGTCGCTCCCCTCAACGCATACACCGGAATGCGGTGTACGCGTAGGTGCAAATCCTGCACCCGATGACCTGAATGCCACAACGCATACACCGGAATACGGTGTAACGCATACACCGGAATACGGTGTAACGCATACACCGGAATACGGTGACCTACCCCCTGGCAGTCCCCTGGCAAGTCCCCTGGCTAATAATACTAAACCTCAAACAAGATTTGAGGGTACCCCCAACCACACGACCGAAGAACCCACAGACTTCGATCACTTCACCGCCGTCGTAGAGAAAGAAAAGCGATGGGACTTCAGCCAACACTGCGACCGCAACGGGGAGGACTACGACTCCATGCTTGACGAGTTCAGTTCAGCCAAGGGGTGCTCGACATCTAAGAACTGGGTCGCTGCGTTTAAGGGGTTCGTCCGTGACTGGAGCGAGACCCACGACTCCTCTAGGCCCTCTAGGCCCTCACAGAGCTTCGAGGAGTTCCTGGCTGGGGATGGCCCCGCCGACACCGCACCTGTCGCAGATGAAACACCTGCCCCTGTCATTGATGCCGAGATCGTAGAAGACCACGCCGAGGAGGAGACCGCTATGACCCCGCTGCGCTTCAGCGCCCTATTCACCACCAACCCCCGCCCCGGCATGGCCCGGTGCCTGTCCGCCCTATCGACGCTCCAGAAGGCCGGCATCACAGACGAGGAGATCCACCGCGCCCACGAGGCCGGGAGGATGGGCGAGCACCCCAACCCCGACGAGTGCGCCGAGAGGATCATCCGCGACCGTGACGCCGTCAACGCCGACTGCCCGTTCTAGGCACAGACCAGACATGCCCATAACGGCGCTGTAAGGGGTCTCTGAGCGACTCAACCGCCCAAGGGGTCCACACACCCACCACACCACCCCGCAACCCAGCAGGAGCCACATGAGCTAACCACACACCAACCACACCAACACACACACATACACATACACATACACATCCTACAGACAGGACTACACATGACCAACCGCCGAGACATCCGAGACAACCTCACCGAGATCCCACTCACGACCCGCGACGCACGTGGCCGCTTCCACAATGACCACGCGACCGTCTACAGCATCGACACCGACCGCGACGACAACCCGCGAAGCGTCTACGTCCACACATCCGCTGCACGACACACGTTGAACGTGGAACAGGCTATGCAGCTCGCAGAAGCCCTCATTACCGCCGCCGAGGACCGCCCGTGAACCCACTCACCGCACGCGTGCCCTGCGTAGCACGCACACGACAGAAGGGCGACGAACAGTTTGAGGAGTCCGCCCTCACGATCCGCCCGTGGCTACCCGGCGAGACGCACGAACTAGGCATCCTCGTCCGGCGTGGAAGCCGTGAATACCTACTCACCGTCGCACAGGCCCACGCCCTAGCCGACGAGATCGTAGACGCAGCCGAGACCGCGCAGCAGATGATCCAGACCCCCACCCCCGGAAATATCTAGGGCTATGGGTCCGCGACTCGGCACCGCCCCCCCGCAGTCTCGCTTCTCTCTCTCCGTGGGATCTGGAGTCTCACGATATGAAACACCTTTACCCCGAAAGGACACTTCCACATGACAACCGATTTCCGTTCCCACCAGCGTATTCGCCGCGATTCCTTGCTTCATCAGCAGGAGTGTCGAGCACGCCTGTCGATGCACAGAGCTAGCCTACGCCGCCAGATCGAAGAGGGGCCGTCCCCGTGGTGTGAGGTGCCGCAGCAGCTCACCGCCGTCGCACCGGATTTCCCCGAGGTTCAGGTCACCTTCCCGGCAGGCACGTTAGCTTACGGCGTGCAACGTATTCTGGCTGAGACCGTCGAGGTGGTGTACGAGTTCGAGTCCCGCTTCCTCGATAAGCGTGGCGAGCCTAATGAGATCACCCTCGATCACGCACGGCATGAGGCGGAGCTGGTCGCGCACCTGTGGTGGGAGTGCCAGCACATGCTGCCGGCCCGGTGGCACCGCCTTGTCATGGCCGATGGCCTCCCCGTGCCGCAGTCTGTGGGTGCGATGCTCGCGGCTTGGCGTGCCGGTGGATACCGAAGTGTCCCCCGTGTCGCCAACCTCGCAATCGCCCTGTCCGAGATCGCGGACAAGATCGCAGAGGACGAGGATCTCATACGCTTTATTGAGGGCTGGGTGCTCACTGTCCGGGCCGTCTCCCACGCCGTATTCCCAGTCGTGGGCCAGGTTTGGGTGCCACCGTCCGAGGCCGCCGTAATTGTTGGTAGGTCGAAGCGGACGATCCAACGCTGGAAGTCGAAAGGCCTTCTCAGCACATTCGGTGAATGGGTATTGCTGTCCGACGTTAGAAAGATCGCAGCGTAATTAGGCGTGTCACCCTACCTGCTAGTGTAGATATTAGATCGTTTTTCAAGGCCGTGCCCCTATTCGCCGGGTGCGGCCTTTAATTCTGCCCAATTCCGGGCACCATCTTGAAAGGAAACAAAATGGCCGTTAATGGCTTATTCCGTTGCAAAGCACCAACCGCCGTATCGTGGCAAATGATCGTGGACAGCATGTTCTTCAAATACAAGCCGAACAGATCATGGATTCCCCGCGATTCCGTGGTGAAAGTTTCATCACTTGCCGACCGTGAAGATCCACGAGGCTACGACTTGTCGCTCACGGTTAACGGCAACCTGCGGCTGAGGCTGACCGTCGAGGAGGGCCGGGCGCTGGCCGAGGCTCTGGACCTCGCCGCCGACGCACGCGAACTCTACCTGGAAAGTGATGATGCAGAGCACCTATAGCCCGTTCAAGATCCGCACGCCTGTCCGACGGCACCGTTCTGCTGCCCAGGGCGGCAACGAGGTATACCCCGCAACCCTATGGGTGAAGGTCGCGGACAACTCGCA
The DNA here is from genome assembly GCF_052377355.1 of Corynebacterium sp. AOP40-4SA-5. Classification (NCBI taxonomy): domain Bacteria; kingdom Bacillati; phylum Actinomycetota; class Actinomycetes; order Mycobacteriales; family Corynebacteriaceae; genus Corynebacterium; species Corynebacterium sp. AOP40-4SA-5. The sequence goes on along the minus strand of NZ_JBQSWS010000024.1, from coordinate 45,803 downwards.
CGGCACACCCGTGATGGTGCAGTCCGGGGCCGTGACACATCTACTCACCGTTGAGGACGCGTTGGAGGTAGCCAACGCTCTCGCGGACGCTGTGGAGTCCTACGAGCAGTGGAAGCGCTATGAGGCGTGGAAGGAGGGGGGCAATGCAGCCGACAACGACTGATTACCGGGGCTACACGATGCGATGGCAACCGGGCGGGCGGACGATCATCCGCAGCCACGACAGCGCGGACGTAAAGATCTTCAACAGCCCGGGCAAAGCCAAGGCATACATCGACAACAAGGAGACAAATTGAGCTGGGTTCTACCTGGAGCAACGTGGTATTCGGAGCCGGTCAGGTTCCGCAGAGGCGGCTACGTAGGCATCGAGCTGGTCAAGGTAGGCACCTGGGCCGCTATGGGCGGGGAAGTAACGCTGACCCGTGAGGATCTCGCCGCAGCGGTGGACGCATCCGCGCACCTCCCCTCACCGTCGCTGAAGCTGGGGCACGAGGGAACGCTGCAAGGCGATGATGCACCGGCTGTTGGCCGTGTTGTGAACCTGCGTGTCGCAGACGATGGGGACACGCTGGTTGGTGACTTCACCGACATCCCCGGCTGGTTGTCCCACGTCCTGCCTGAGACGTACCCGCAGCGGTCCATCGAAGCGCAGTTGGATTACCGCGACAACGGGACCACTTGGCCGTTCGTTGTGGAGGCCGTGGCGCTGCTAGGGGAGCGGTGGCCTGCCGTATCTTCGCTGACTGATCTCCGCGACCTTTATTCCACGTAATCATTCTACTGCCTTGTCTGCTCGCCGGGAGGTGACCAAAAGAAAGGCACACAGAAAGGAAAAATCGCAATGACTACACGAGTCACTGTGTCGCTTAGCGAGGTCTTTGCTAATGCGCCAATCGCCCAAAACTGGGCCAACAGACCTACCACACACCCGGTAGGTTATACGCTCGCCCCCGGCACTCTGCCGGAGGGCGTTAATGTCCCCGTCTACGATTCAATTGAATCTTTGGGCGCGTGGCTTGTTGGGTATCTTGAACGAGATGTCCAGTACGATTCCAATTCCAACTCTAAGAAGGAGTTTTAGAATGTCCGGTCTTTATCCTGGCGCTGTCGATCTCAATGACGGCACCCTGTCCGTTGATGCTGCCCTGTCCAACCCCGCCGTTATCGAGGAGCGGGTCGCTGACCTGATCTCCGGCAACGTTCTGGTTGATACCCTGTTCGCACCCGGTGGGCCGACTGTGCAAGGCGGCGCGGTTATCTACTCCAAGATCACCGAGAAGTACCTGTACCCCGATGCTGATATTGCTGACCGTGCGCCGGGCGACGAGTACGCCCAGGTGTACTCCACCCCGCCCCCGCTCGAACTCGCTAAGGTGCAGGATTTCGGCGGCAAGGTGTCCATCACCGAGGAAGCCCGCCGCCGTAACAGTGCGGTTATCTTCGACAACGAGATCACCACCCTGTCGAACGCCATTACCCGCCGACTCAACAAGCGTGCTATGGAGACCATCGATGCGGCTGTGACTGGCTCCGAGGACGTTCTGGAGCTTCAGGCCGCTGCCGCGTGGAACACCACCCTGGCTGTCGGCCCGGAGGCTTCCAAGACCGATCCGCGCCAGCTGCCGGGGTCCGACTTCGGTACCGCTATCGCCCATGCTCAGAGGCAGGATCTCGGCGTTGAGTACAGCAAGCTCGTTGTCTCGCCCGAGAACGCTGCCCACCTGCGCAACACCTACGGCGCGACCCTGGGTACCCTGCTGTCCGACTACGGCCTGGACATGCTCACCAGCAACTACGTTGCCGCTGGCGACGCTTACCTGGTCGATCCTAAGCAGATGGGCTTCGTGGCATACGAGGAGCCGCTGACCGTCCGCACGTGGGATGACCCGGAGCACCGACTCCACTGGGTTCAGGCCTACGCCATGCCCGTGATGGGTGTCACCCTGCCGTCCGCCGTTGCCGTTATTCGCGGCACTCAGTCCTAATCTAGAAAGGATCTCAACATGACTGTTGGATTTAATAACACCGCACGGGATCGTTACAACGACGGTTCCGACATCACCGCCCAGGCTAACGCTGCCGTGGTCGGCAAGACCTTCGCCGCTATCGCTGGCGATATGACCGCAGAGGGTCTGCTGTCCGTGAAGCCCGCCGCCACCGGCAACAACACCGTTGGTGTCGTCAAGTACGACGCTGACGCTGGCGAGAAGGTCGGTGTGGCCCGTGGCTCGTCCCGAGTCATCACTGTGACGGCTGGCGGCGCTATCACTGCCGGGGACGAGATCGCCGTGGGTGCCGGAGGCAAGGCTGTCAAGGCTACCGAGGGTGCCGTGGTGGTTGGCTACTCGTTCAACACTGTGGTCACTGGTGCTGACGCGCTGGTGTCCCTGAACCGATAGGAGGGGGCCGTATGGCTACGTTCGTTAAGTTCGCTGCCGATGAGGGCGCTGAGAAGCCCGCTGAGAAGCCCGCTGACGGCGCGGAGGACGCTACCCCGGTGGAGTTCACCGCCGAGCAGTTTGAGGCCCTCACAGAGGCACTCAGCCTGGATGCCGATGCGACCCCCGACGAGGTTGTGGAGGCCGCACAGAAGCTCACCGAGGAGGAGGGCCAGGAGGAGCCGGAGCAGGCCCCCGCCGACCCGACCGAGGTGAAGGCTTCCCGTGACGGTGGTGTCACCATCGATGCCGCCGCGTGGGAGGACATGCAGCAGTCAATCCGGCTGGGGCTGAACGCCCGGAGGCAGGAGGGTCGCCTGGAGGCTGAGGCTGTGGTGGATCAGTTCATCCGCGCTGGCCGCGCTCAGGCCGCTGACCGAGAGCGTCTGCTGGCATCGTATGAGGAAGACCCCTCGAACACTGTCCGCCAGCTTCGTCGCCGCCCGGTCGCCCACATGGTCGAGATCGGGCACGGTCTGACGGTGGATGAGTCGCCGCGTGCGTCTGGTTGGGTGCGCTAGGCACTGCCGTTAGCAGGGGGCATCACCGTATGTGGTGCCTCCGACTACTTGCAGTACCGCCGTAGCGTGCCGCGTCCGTGGCAGGTGTTAGATTTCTAGCACCTGCGTCCCTCCCGTCCTCGCCCGCGTGGGGCACGCTGTAACATTGTTACACCCTGATTCCTGGTGAGCCTCCCATCCCTGCCCGCGTGGAGCGCATGTCAGGTGTAGTCAATGACTACATCTCGGAAGGGTCCACCCTCTCCCGCGTAGGGCGTCCCAAATTGGGACACCTGCCGGAGGTCTGCGGTGAGTCCCGTCCTAGCCCGCGTGGAGCGTCCACTACACCGGGGGTGTCTTCCACTCAATCTGGATCTTCGACGGATCGAACTTCCCCCGCTTCGCCGGGAGGATAGTGACGGTCATAAGCTCGTCAATGACCTGCCCCCGCACCTCAGCAGGCAACGCCCGCCAACGATCCTCCAGCGCACCATCCGCCAGCACCAGATCCGCAGCAGGAGACCGCCGACGCGCCCGCGCCAGCTCACCCGCCGCCGCCTCAATCTGCACCCGCAGTTCCTCAGTCGCCGCCCGCACCTGCCCCGCATCCAACACCCCATCCGCGAACAACGCGCCCAGCCCGTTCTTCTTCCCCACAAGCGCGTTATACCGGTTCAGCAAAGACCCCATATCGTCCTCGTCGTCCCCCCGGTCCCGGTCCACAATCGCAAGCCTGTTGCGGGGATCGTTCAACACCCCGAGCACAACCGCGTCCACAACCTCATCGACAGGCACCATACGCCGCGAACAACGGTGGCAATGCTTGCAGGCGTACACGCGGTCTGTCGTGCCGTCAGAGACCGCCTGACGCGTCTTCCCCTTAGCTGACCCCATCTTGTGCCCGCACCTGCCGCATAGGTACAGTCCGGTGCCCTGAAACTTCTTCTCCGATCCCGCGTGGGTGCGCCTGGCTGGGTCGGAGAGGATCTGCACCGCCGCCCGCCAATCGTCCTCATGCACCAACGGTTCCCACTGCCCGGTGCCGACGATCTCACCGTGATGCTTAGACAGACCGGCGATAGCGGGGTTCATCACTGCCGCCCTCACACCGCGTGCCGTCCACCGCTCCGCCTTACCACGCCCGTAGGCACGGGTCGGTAGGCTGTCCTCGTTAAACCGCTTAGCGATGGACATGAGTGACCGGCCCTCCAGCACCATCTGGACCGCTAGGCGCACGTAGGGGGCGTAGGTGTCGTCTATGACGATCTCGCCCTTATGGTCCCCGGACTTGTACCCGGCTGGTGGGGGGCCGCCGCGCCACTTCCCAGATTCCGCCCGGAACGCGTGGGACGCTTTCTGCCGTTCGATCTGGTGGTCCACCTCGTGCGCTGCCGTCGCTGCGATGATACGCGCCATCATCCGCCCCATGGCGGTGTTCAGGTCAATATCCCCGGCCTTGACGGTGTGGATCATCACCCCTGTTTCCTCCACGAGGTCTACGAGCCGTTCTAGGTCCACGGGTCGCCGGTAGAGGCGGTCCACGTGCCAGCAGATCACGCCGTCTATGCCGCCGTCTTTGACGCGTTGGAGCATCTGTTCCCATGCGGGGCGTTGCTTCCCGCTGAACGCTGACACGTCATTGTCGGTGTAGGTCTGTGCCACTTCCCAACCGTTAGCGTCTGCGAGTGCCTGGCACGCGGCCTGTTGCGAGCGCACGCCCGCGCCTTCGCCTTGCAGGTCGCGGCTGATTCGGCAGTAGTTCAGGTAGGTCATGGCAAAAACTTTAGCAGTTCTACTTGACATCGTGAATATTCGATCGTGCTCATCCCCTGGTCGTCACCGCCGAACCAGCGCATCACCTCCTCGTTCCCCGCCTCCTGTCCGGTGTCCCCGGTGTCCGCGTTCTCTCCGGTGTCCGCCTCCCAGCCGATGAACTGATCGTCCTCCCCGTTGGATTCCATGGTGTTCCCCCTGGTGGTCATGTTCCTGTCCTTCCTGTTGTTCCTGCATGTGATTTCTTTTCCTCGCCCTCGTGACGTGGACCGTGTCCCCTCCTCACACCCCGGCGAAGCCGACGACCAGCGGGATGAGACCCACCAGGACGAACGCGGGGAGGAAACACAACGTCAGCGGCGCGGCGACGGCCACGAGCACCCGCTCGGACCCTGCCCTGGCCGCGTCCTCGGCCCGTCGACGCAGTCGGTCGGCCTGGGCGGTCACCTCACCGGCCATCCGCCCACCGTTGCGCACCTGGGACGCCGCCCGACGGGCTACCGGGCCGAAGTTCGGATCCGCCGCCAGGTGGTGCCACGCGGTCGCCCCCGCGCCCAGTTCAAGCAGGGCGGACACCCGGAGCAGATCCCCCACGACGGGGTCGGTGAGCTCGAGTTGTCCCGGGACGCCTGCCCGCACCGCCGCCGTCCACGCCCCTGCCACGGGCAGTCCGGCGAGGATCGCCGCGGCGAAGACGTCGAGCACCCGCGCGGCGACGAGCGCGCCGACACCCGGTGCCGCTGAGACCCCTGGGATGCGCAAGCCCCCTGAGGCCCCTGCCCTGGCACCGGGCCCGGCGCGCCCGCCGACACCGCCGAGCACCGTGACCGTCAACGACTCCACCCACAGCACCCCGGCGCTGGCCAGGAGGGTGCCCGCCAGCAGCACCAGGACACCGAGTACGTCGCCCACCAGGAACGCCACCGGGGCCAGCCCCATCGACTGCCCGATCCCGAGTGCCCCGAGCGGGAGCAGGAGCAGGATGACCTCGGTCATCCGTGCCCCGGCCAGGGCGCTGGAGGTGTGCCCGAGGTGGGTGAGCCGGGCGTCGAGGTCCTCGACGCACCGTTGCATCAACGACCCCAGAGCCAGCCCGTGTCGCTCGGCGACCGCCCACATCCGTAGCAGGACCTGCAGTTCGGCCGGGCCGCCGTTGGTACCGGTGCCAGTCCCGCTGTCAGTACCGGTGTCGGCACTGGGGCCGGTACCGATCCCGGCCCCGAGGCGGATGCGGTGGACCTCGCGTCCGACGACCGCGGTGATCCCGTGTCCGGTGGTGAGGGCCTGTTCGGCGGCGTCCACCGGCCGGGCGCCGACGAGTAGTTCCACGGCGAAGGCGTCGGTGAAGTCGCGGTACTCCCTGATCCTGGTCCGGTCACGCGACAGGGCCACCGCCGCCGTCACCACCCTCTTGCCGGTGAACGTCACCGCCGCGCCGGTGCCGGCCAGTGCCAGCGCCGTCACCATGTGCGGTCCCAGCAGGTGTCGACCCGGAGCCGTCCGTCGTCGCCGCTGAGGCGTCCGATCTGACTGACCTGGCGCCGTCCCGCGACGCGGGACAGGTGCACGACCGTGTCCACCCCGTCACCGACCTGCCGGGCGACGGTCTCCGCGGGCATCCCCGCGAGCGCTCCCAGTGCGGTGAGCCGGCCCGGTACCGCCGCCAGACCGTTGGCGTGCACCGTGCCCGCGCTGCCCCGTGGCCGGTGTTGAACGCCAACAGCAGCTCCGCGATCTCGGCTCCCCTGATCTCGCCGACGACGATGCGGTCCGGGCGCATGCGCAGGCTCTGGCGCACGAGCATGCGCATGTCCACCCCGCCGGCACCGTCCGCGCCGGCGTCGCGGGTGCGCAGTCCCACGACGTGCGGATGCTCCGGCACCAGTTCCGGGGTGTCCTCCACGAGCAGGAGGCGTTCGCCTGCCGGCACCTCGTGCAGCAACGCCGCCAGCAGGGTGGTCTTGCCTGCCCCGGTGCCACCACTGACCAGGAAGGACCGTCGGGCGGCGATGAGCTCGCGCAACCGTGCGGCGACCTCGTCCGGGAACATCCCGGTGCGCTGCAACGCCGCCAGGTCACCGTGCCCGCGCGACAGTGCCCGCAGGCTCACGCACGCCCCTGAGGCGGCCGGCGGGTCGAGCACCGCATGCACACGCACCCCGCCAGCGACGACGCCGGGTGGCAGGTCGGTGAGGATGCCGTCGGCGAAGGGACGCGAGTCGTCCAGCCGCACACCGCAGGCCGCCGCGAGGCGCACGGCGATGCGCCGGCAGGTCTGCGCGTCGCCGACGTGCAGGTGGGTGGGTTCGACCCCGTGTCCGCGGTCCACCCACACCGGACCGGGACCGTTGATCAGCACGTCGGTGACCTGCGGGTCGCACAGCGGCACGGCGAGCTCACCCAACCCGGAGAACTCGCGGGTCAGGGTACGGACCTGCTCGACGCCGGCGCCGGTGGCGTCGTCCAGGGCGCCGACCACCCCGGCGATGTCGGCCTGGGTCGGCCTGTCCACCGCACGGTCCACCAGCCCGTCGCGGACCCGGTCGACGAGGCTCGGCGGGCTGTCCTGCCCCGGAATCTCCGCGCTCTTCCCCGCCATGCTCTGCCTGGTCAGTCTTGTCCGCCCCGTCAGCCGCCCCGTCAGCCGCCCGGTCATCGCAGTGCCTCGAGCAGACGCAGGGCCGCAGGCCCGGCGGTCCCGGCGCCGCTGCCGGTGGTGCGGAAGTCTCCGCGGTCCACGTCGACGGTGAGGAAGGGGTCGTCCTCCCAGGTCACCGCCGGTGCCCTGCCGAGCAGGCTCAGGGTCTGGTTCCACGTCAACCCGGAGCGCGGTAGTTCACGCAGCACCACGTGGACGCCGTCGGCGTCCTGCAGGGCACGGCGTGCGGCCAGCACGGCGGGCACCGACTGCGGGACGACGAGCACGCGCGCGGTCACGTCACCGCCGACGGCGACCAGGTCGCGGCGTCCGCAGTCACGGACCACCGGACGGGACGGGTGGGCCACCGCCCTTGCACCGGCTCCCTTTGAACCTTCGGAACCTTCGGAGGCTTCGGCACCGCCGTTGTCGGCCTCGAGGATCCCGACGTCCTGCACCCATCTCACCGTTGCCGCACCGGCCCCGACCGGGGCACCTGGGTCACCTGAGTCGTCCGAGTCGTCCGAGTCGTCCTCCGCCCCGAGGAGCAGCCGCAGCTGCCCGGGCCGCGACAGCGGGTCCTCGTCCACCAGAAGCGCCTGACCGGCCCCGCCCGCCCCACCGGACGTCGTCGCCCCGGCGGCGAGGGCACCGGCGAGCGCGGCGGCGAAGACGCTGGTCCCCGCCCCGCCGACGATGCCGGCGACGGCGATGTCGACGAGGTCGTGGCTCCCGATCGTCGCCGCCAGTTCCCCGACGGCCTCCGGGATCTGCAATGCAGACATCCCGTCACCGGCCACCCCGTCACCGTCGCCGTCCTGCGTGAACGGCATGCCGGTCACCCGGATGGTGCGCACCGACGCCGAGGCGTCCTGCGGTTCCCCACCGAGTGCACCTGGTACCTCCGTCGAGTCGGTGACGACGACGAGCCGTGGGAGCCCGGCGGCCTCGTCCTCACCGACGAGACGCCGCCCCGTCGCCGCGACGACCATCGCCACCTCGTCGACGAGGCCCGGGTCCGCCAACCGCAGCAGGACCGGAGCCGGTCCCGAAGCCGGCCCCGAAGCTGACCCCGGCCCTGAACCCAGCCGCGCCGCCGAACGTGCACCACCGGTGAACTTCCCGGCCACTCCCCTGACACCTCGTGTTCCCCTCATGGCGGTAGATAGTGACAGCAGGGCCACCACAGTGGAAGAGGGACCGGCGAGACGGCAGGTTCCTGTGGATAACTTCCGTGGCGGTTTCGCGAAACTGTCCCCACCCCCTGTGGACAACGTTCGCGGGGAAAGGAATGAATGATACTCAAGGTAACGAATGAGGCTCCTGGAACGTATGGTGTAGGTGTGACTACGCCGCAGGGAGAACCACGCGAGCCGGACGGCACCACCGCCTCCCACACCACCAACGGGACACCCGACGCCCCGGCCACGCCCGTCGCCGACCTCAGCAGGGCCATCGCCACCGACCCCGGCGTCGACCCCTCGCACGTCCTGGCCGTCTTCGACCTGGACAAGACGATCATCGACACCTCGGCGTCCATGGCCTACCGCAAGCCGCTGGCCGACCGCGGACTGATCAGCACCTCCGACATGCTGCGCATGCTGATGATGCTCGGCAACTACATGATCAGCGGACACGACGACAACTCCCTGAACACCACCCGCGACACCCTCGTCGCCATGGTCCGCGGCCGCAGCAGCGACGACCTCGCCGACGTCGCCCACGGTGCCCTGCAGGACGTGATCGTCCCGGTCATCTACGCCGAGGCCCGCGACCTGATCGCCCGCCACCACGAACTCGGCCACAAGGTCGCCATCATCACCGCCTCCGCCCGCGTGCTGGTGTCGCCCATCGCCGACGAACTCGGCGCCGACCACCTCATCGCCACCGAACTCGCCGTCGACGACGACGGCCTGTTCACCGGCGAGGTCCCCTTCTTCTGCAAGGGCCCTGCCAAGGTCGAGGGGCTCCGCGAGCTCTGCGACGCCGGGGGCTACGACCTCACCGCCAGCTACGCCTATACCGACTCCGCCACCGACCTCCCGCTGCTGGAGGCCGTCGGCCACCCCACCGCGGTGAACCCGGACCGCGCGCTGCGCCGCGAGGCCACGACCCGCGAGTGGCCGATCGCCCGCTTCGGACGCGCCGAGCCGCTGTTCACCCTCCCGGAACACACCGGCGCCATCGCCGGCACGTCCGCCGCCGTAGCCCTCGTCGGCACCGTCGCCGCAGGGCTCCTGGTGTGGCTGCGCGGACGCGAGGACGAGTGACCCCGACCCACTAGAGTGCGGCTTCTGCCTCACCATCCGGGCGGCTCTGGCACAATAGCGTGGAGAACCGACACGGTAGGATCACCGTAGGATCACCGAACCGGGATTTTCGAACCGGACCATCACCCAGGAGAGTGCGTAGTGAGCGACAAGAACAGCAACGGCCTGTTCACTGACCAGGACAGCTTCAACCCCAAGGTCAACTCCATCCCGCTGTCCGACGCGGACGCCCAGGCCGCCGGCCGTGGCGGCAGCATCGCCGACCTCGTCAAGGACGCCACCGCCCAGGTGTCCTCCCTGATCCGTTCCGAGGTCGAGCTCGCCAAGACGGAGATCTCCGCCAGCGCGAAGAAGGCCGGCATCGCCGTCGCCATGTTCGGTGCCGCCGGTGTGGTGCTGGCCTACAGCTCGTTCTTCTTCTTCTTCTTCCTCGCCGAGCTGCTCGACAACTGGCTGCCGCGCTGGTCGGCCTTCCTCATCGTCTTCGGCATCATGGTCGTGCTCGTCGCCCTGCTCGCCCTGCTCGGCGTGAAGTTCGTCAAGGGCGTCAAGAAACCCCAGGCCACGATCGCTTCGGTCAACGAACTGAAGTCCGTGGTCCCCAGCGGGCAGAAGAACGAGTCCGCCGACAACGGGCTGTACACCTAGACCGTCCGGCTTTGACCGGACCCTCTTCCAACGCCATGAGCAGCGCCGACGCCGCCCACAAGTACGTCCACACCCGCGGCATCCGCCTGCACGTCCTGGTGCAGGGTCCCCCCGACGCGCCCCTGGTACTGCTCATCCACGGTTTCGGTGGAGGGCACTTCGACTGGCGTGAACTGATGCCCGAACTCTGTGGCACCACCGACGCCGGGAACCCCTCCCCGCCGGTGCGCGTCGCCGCCGTCGACCTGCGCGGATACGGTCGTTCCGACAAGACTCCGCGCGGCTACGACCTCACCACCGCCGCCTCCGACATGTGCGGCACGATCCGCGCCCTCGGCCACACCGACGCCCTGGTCGTCGGCCACGGCGAAGGCGGGCTCATCGCCTGGACGATGGCCGCCCACGAGCCGCGCCGCGTGCGCGGCATCGTCACCCTCTCCTCCGCGCACCCCCTGGTGCTCGCCCGGTCCGTCCTGCTGCACCCGGTCTCACAGTGGCCGCGGGTGCGCGCCTCGCTCTACGCCCAGCTGCCCCGCCTGCCGGAACGCGCCCTGCGCCGCAACGGCTCGGAGGCGGTCGCCCAGTCCTTCCGTCAGCAGGTCGCCCCCGGTTTCCGGGACACCGCAACCTGCCGGGAGCACGAGGAACTTCGCCGCGAGGCGATGCAGATCGACAAGGTCGCCCACCTGTCCTGCGAATACCGGCGGTGGACGCTGCGTAGCCGGCTGCGCCCGGAGGGCGGCGACTTCAACCGGACCTTCCCGGCCCGCACGGAGGCTCCCGCGGTGTGCGTGGACGGGTCGATGGACCCCGCCTACTCCCCGCGTATCGCCCGGCGCTCCGCCACGCGTGGTGCCGACGGCTCCTCCGCCGAGCTGCTCTACGGTGTCGGCCACTTCCCCCACATCGAGGACGCCCCCTCCGTCGCGGCGATCATCCGCGACGCCGAGCCACTCAGCTGACCACGCACTCCTGGGTGTCCACCGGCGAGCGGTAGGACGCGGTGTCGCCGACGTGGGAGAGCACCTCGTTCTTCGTCAGGGCGTAGCCGGTGTCGGAGTCCCCGACCGCCGCGCCGAACACCAGGCCGAGCACGTTGCCCTCGGTGTCCACCAGCGGTCCGCCGGAGTTGCCCTGCACCACGGTGCCGCGCAGTGTGTACGCCTCACGGTCGACCCGTGCGTCGGCGTAGATGTCGGGCCCGGAGACCGTGAACATCTCCCGCACGCGTGCCGGGGTGGCCTGGAACGGCCCGCCGAGGGGGAAGCCCATGACGATCGCGTCGTCGTTCTGTGCGGCGGGCTGGTCCGCCCAGTCGAGGGTGGGAATCGTGGTGCCGTCGGTGGTGCGGATCAGGGCGATGTCCTGCGACGGGTTGTAGTAGACGACCTCGCCCTCGGCGTCGCCGTCGACGGTCTCCAGGGCCACCCGGCCGGTGCCTGCCACCACGTGGGCGTTGGTCATCACCAGGTCCGGTTCGATCGCGAAGCCCGAGCCCTGCAGGATCCGGCTGCACTGCTCGGCCTCACCGAGCACCCGCACCAGCGACGGGCGGGCCTCGGCGACGACCGGATCGTCCGACAGCGCGGAGTCCGGGGCCGCGACCTCGGCGGAGGGCACCTCGTCGAAGGGGTCGGTGATGACCGGGAAACCGGAGTCGCTGAAGAACGACGCCGTCTGCTGCGGCAACGCCTCCAGCCACGACGGGGCGAGTTTGCTCACCCCGGACAGGATCGAGGATCCACGCACCGCCTTGCCCAGGTCCCCGGAGTTGTTGCCGGCCACGGGCACCACGATCAGCCACACGACCACGACGGTCGTGACGACCTGGACCAGCGCACCGACCACCGAGTCGACCCGCAGCACGGCGCGGGTACGGATCAGGTCACGCAGACGCCCGCCGATCACCGAACCGATGGTGTAGCCGATGACCACGGACCCGGCGACGACCGCCAGGGCGACGAGGAAACGCTGGGTGTCGCCGTCGACGTACCCCATCACCCACGGCAGGATCCGCAGGCCCAGGACACCACCACCGAGCACGCCGGCCAGCGACAGCACCGCCGAACAGCCGCCCTGCCGCCACCCCGACATCAGGGCGAAGACGGCGACGACGCCCAGGGCGACGTCGACGATGACCGAACCGCTCATCGGCTTTCCTTCCTGTCGTGTGTGCTGTCGTGTGTCCTGTCGTTCTCCAACTCCCCGTCGAGCCGGTCGCCGAGCGCCTCGGCGGCGAGGTTCTCCCCGTTGCGGGAGGCCTCCAGCGCCGCGAAGAGGTCCGCCACGGCCGCCGGCTCACCGTCGGCCCAGGGTTCCTCCCAGGGCCGCTCCCAGCCGGCGATGGTGAGCAGGGCGTCCACCACCCCGCCGGTGAACCCCCACAGGAGGTACCCGTCGACGTCGAAGGCGGGGCCGTGCCAGCTCAGGAAGCCGATACGGCGGCGGTTGGCGGGGTCGGCCAACCGGGCGACGGGGAAGGCCCGGACCCAGTCGGACTCCTGCGTGGCCGGGTGCACCGGCCCCGGGGTACGCCACCAGGCGACGACCGGGATCACGGCGTGGTTCGTCCGGTCGATGTACAGCGGCGCCATCACGCTCACCGGCACCACCGACGTCGGGTCCAGCGCGGTCTCCTCGACCGCCTCGCGCACCGCGGTGGCGACCGGGTCGGCGTCCTGCGCCTCCCGACGGCCGCCGGGGAAGGCGATCTGCCCGGAGTGCGTGCGCATGCGCGGGTTGCGGTGCGTCAACAGGACGGTCGTCTCCCCCGAGTGCTCCCCGCCGTCACCATCGCCCAGCAGCACCAGCACCGCCGAGTAGCGCGGCGGGGTGCCGTCCGGCCCGAGTTCGGGGACGGTACGTGCCGGCTCGTTGAAGATCGCGCCGATGCCGCTCTCCCCGGCATCCGGGTCAGCGCCCGGGGCCGTGACCTCGGCGAGACGACGGACCCAGTCCGGGAGGTCGTCCGGCAGTGCAGGCTGGGTCCGCGCAGACTCCAGCCAGTCCTGCAGTGAGTACTCCCCGGCGTTGTCACGCTCGGGTTCGGTGGGTCGGCTCATGAGTTCCCCATACTACGTGCCATGAGGTCCTCCACCTGCTCCACGGAGATCAACTCCCCGGGATGCAGCTCCTGGCGGGAACCGTCGGCACCGTAGACCACCGACAACGGCACCACCGCCGGCAACGACGCCGCGGCCGCGACCTGCCCGGTGGAGTCCTGGAAACTGGCGAAACGCACGTCCAGGTCGTTGAGCAGGTCCACACCTGCCTGGCCGCGCTCGTTGGAGTGCACCCCGACGATGTTCCACTCCGGGTGCTTCTCGGCGACCTCCTGCAGGACGGGTAGCTCCTGGCGGCACGGCCCGCACCACCACGCCCACACGTTGACCAGCGTGGGCCTGCCCGACAGCATCTCGGCGACGGACGCGCTCGACTGCCCACCTCCGTCGGTCAGACACGGCAGGACGACGTCGGCGAGCTCGGCGTCCTCAGCGACCTCAGCGTCCTGCGCCCCGGCCTCCGGCGACGGGCAGGCGACGCGCTGGGCCTCCGGCACGTCGTAGGACGTCCCGTCCGGGTCCGGCTCGCCGGTCGCCTCACCGGACGGCTCCGCCGGCGACTGCGAGGCCGACGCCGCCGCGCCCGGCGCGTCCTGCGCGTTCTGGGCCCCGTCCCCTCCGGTCAGGGAGATCACCATCGGCACCGCGGCGACCGCCAGGCCGACGACGACCACGACCGCCAGCAGGATGCCGCGCAGACGCGCGTCCGACGGCCTTGCGTCCTCCCCGCGCGTCACCTCGTACCGTCCTCACGCGAGGGGCACTTCGCCGCCAGGACGCACTGCCCGCAGGCCGGACGCCTCGAGTGGCACACCTGCCGACCGTGGAAGATCAGGCGGTGGGAGAACATCGTCCACTCCTTCTTCTCCACCCTCGCGGTGATCTCACGCTCCACCGCGACCGCGTCCGTCTGCGTGGTCAGCCCCAGCCGACGCAGCACCCGGCCGACGTGCGTGTCCACCGGGAAACCCGGCACACCGAACGCATTGCCCAGCACCACGTTCGCCGTCTTACGGCCCACCCCCGGCAGCGCCACCAGCTCCTCCATCGAACCGGGCACCTCGCCGCCGTGGTCGGAGCACAACGCCGCACCCAGGCCGATGAGACTGGACGCCTTGTTGCGGAAGAACCCCGTCGGACGGATGACCTCCTCCAGGCGCTCACGGTCGGCGCCGGCGTACGCCGCGGCGTCCGGAAACTCCCGGAAGAGCCCCGGGGTCACCTGGTTGACCCGCTTGTCCGTGCACTGCGCCGACAGAACGGTGGCGACGAGCAGCTCCAACGGCGTGGTGTAGTCGAGCTCGCAGTGCGCGTCCGGGTACTCCCCCGCCAACGTCCGGTTGACCCAGCGGGTCCGGCGCGTCAACGCCAGCGACGAGCCGGACGTGCCGGTCGTACCGGTCCGGTGGGTGGCGCGGGAATCAGAACGGGATGCAGAGGTTGTGACCATGGTGGAGACAGTCTAACCCCGCCGACGGACATGGACCCGACACGAAACATCACCGCCCGTGCCACGATGATTCCCCCGGCGTTCCACAGAACACGCCCCCCAGGCTGTATTGTGTGGAGTGACCCTTTTCGGGGGCCTGTGTGACCGATCCGTCACCACGGCCACAGCATCGCCGGCACCGCCAGCTTTCGACCGAACAGCAGACGAACAGTACCAAGACCAGGAGTCAGACGAGTAATGGGTGAAGTACCTGAGATCCTGTCTCGCGCCGGAATTTTCCAGGGTGTCGAGGCCACAGCGGTCAACGCACTCATCGAGCAGTTGGAGTCGGTGACCTACCCGCGCGGAACCACCATCTTCGACGAAGGTGAACCGGGCGACCGCCTCTACATCATCATCAACGGCAAGGTGAAGCTCGCACGCCACGCCCCCGACGGGCGCGAGAACCTGCTGACGATCATGGGACCGTCCGACATGTTCGGCGAGCTGTCCATCTTCGACCCGGGCCCGCGTACCTCCGCGGCCGTCTGCGTCACCGAGATGACCGCGGCCACCATGGACTCCCAGATGCTGCACGACTGGATCTCCGACCACCCGGAGATCTCCGAGCAGCTGCTGCGCGTGCTGGCCCGACGTCTGCGCCGCACGAACAACACCCTGGCCGACCTGATCTTCACCGACGTTCCCGGGCGCGTGGCCAAGGCGCTGCTGCAGCTGGCGAACCGTTTCGGTGTGCAGGAGGGCGGCGCGCTGCGCGTCCACCACGACCTCACGCAGGAGGAGATCGCCCAGCTCGTCGGCGCCTCGCGCGAGACGGTGAACAAGGCCCTGGCGGAGTTCGCCCACCGTGGCTGGATCCGCCTGGAGGGCAAGTCCGTGCTGATCTCCGATACGGAGCGGCTGGCCAAGCGCGCGCGCTAGCGCCTTCGCCACCCCTCCCCTTTCTCACCCCCTCCTCGTCCAACGCAGCGGCCTGCGGGCCCTGCGTTTTTCTGCGCCCGCCGGAGTAGGTAGACTGATCTGGCTACTTAACTGGACCGCCCAGCACCCGACCCAGGCCCGACCCAGGCCCCCGCGCAGGAGGACACCCCGTGGCCGAGACCCGCCGCCGACCGGCACGTGAACGCATCCTCACCAGCGCCACCACCCTGTTCTACGAGCGCGGTATCGCCGCCACCGGCATCGACGCCGTCGTCGAGCACGCCGGCGTCGCCCGCAAGAGCCTGTACAACAACTTCGCCTCCAAGGACGAGCTCATCGCCGCCTTCATCGAACGCCGGCACCACCAGTGGCTCGACCTGCACCAGGCACGGCTCCGCGCCGCCGGCAGCACCCCGGCCGAGCAGGTCCTCGCCGTGGTCGACGCCTACATCGACCACGCCGAGGCCGACGGCACGCACTTCCGCGGGTGCGGCCTGCTCAACAGCGCCGCGGAGTTCCCCCTCGGCTCGGCCCCGCGCGCCCAGGTCGCCCGGCACAAGCAGGAGGTCGAGGACATCGTCGCCACCGCCCTGGGTTCCGGCGACCGAGCCAGCGACCGAGCCAGCGACCGAGCCACGGCCCTGCACATCTCCTTCCTCCTCGAGGGCGCGATGAGCCGGTCCGGACTCGACGGAACCACCACCCACCTGCACCACGCCCGCGAGATCATCAGGGCGCTCGCCGCATGACGTCCCCGCGACTCCCCGCCCTGCTGGCGGTCACGGTGACCGCGGTGCTGTGGGGAACCACCGGCACGGCGGCCACCTTCGCCGGCGACGTCGGACCACTCGCCATCGGCGCGGTGTCACTCGGCGTCGGTGGACTCCTCCAGGCGCTCATCGCCGTCCCCGAGCTACGGCGGCAACGAGCCCTGCTCCGGACGCACCGACGCACCGTCCTGCTCGGCGGCGTGGCGGTGTTCACCTACCCCCTGGCGTTCTACAGCTCGATGCACCTGTCAGGTGTGGCGGTCGGCACGGTGATCTCCCTGGCCTCGGCACCGCTGGCGGCCGGACTCATCGAGAAGTTCACCGGCGGGGCACGGCTGGGGCCGTGGTGGGCGTCCGCCGCCGCACTGGGCGTGACCGGCGCGGTGTTGATCAGTGTCGCGTCCGGTGAGCGGGACTCCGGCGACTCCGACTCGGGCGCGATGCTCGCCGGCATCGTGCTGGGCCTGGTCGCCGGGGTGTCCTACGCCGTCTACGCGTGGGCGGCGTTTCGGCTCATGGTCGTCGGGGCGGGACGCGGCGCGGCGATGGGCTCGGTGTTCGGTGTCGGCGGCACACTGCTGATCCCGGTCCTGCTGCTGACGGGTGCGCCGATCCTGGACTCGTGGAACAACGTGGCGGTGTCGGCGTACATCGCGGTGGTGCCGATGTTCCTCGGCTACGTCCTGTTCGGTTACGGACTGACCGCACTCGCCCCGAGCACGGCGACGACGGTGACGCTGCTGGAACCTGCTGTGGCCGCGCTGCTGGCCGTGGCGGTGGTCGGCGAGCGCCTGGCCCCTCTGGGGTGGGTCGGCCTGGCACTGATCGCCCTGGTGCTGCTGATCCTCGCGTTCGCCCCGCAGCACAGCGGGGACGATGAACGTAGCGACGGCACCGGGAGCACCGGCGACATCACCCCGTTGCCCGAGCCCGAAGATACTCACCCTTCCAGGTAGGCAAAGGGGCCGAATCGCTGCCTGGAAGGGTGATCCGGCGACACGGGCCGGCGCCGGGACTCCTACAGCTTGCCGAGGTGGCGCAGCGCCACACGCGTGGACTGCTTGGCGGAGTCACGCAGCACCGGGTCGACGTCGGTGTAGATCTCGTCGACGATCTGGCCCACGGTGGCCTCGTCCCCCAGCTTCGCCACGGCCTCGGTCACCTGCTGGAGCCGGAACTCCCGACGCTCCAGGTACTTCTGCGCCAGCTCGGCGGTGTCCTCGCGGTCCGGACCATGGCCCGGCAGCATGTGCACCCCGGCCCCACGACGGATCAACAGCCGCAGGGTCTCCAGGTAGTCGCCCAGGTCACCGGTGGTTTCCGAGATCATGGTGGTGTGCCGTCCGGCGATGGTGTCACCGGTGATGATGGCCTCGACGTCGGCATCGGTGTCACCGGCGTCGGTGTGGACGGCGAAGCAGACCGAATCATCGGTGTGGCCCGGGGTGGCGATGACCTCGATCGACGGGGTCAGCCCCTCGAACCGGATCACCTCGCCGTCCTCCAGGACGTCCCCGCCGATGCAGTAGCGCTTGTCGATGGCGCGCACCGGTGCCCCCAGCAGCTGGCGCAGGCGGGCGGCCCCGTCCTCGTGGTCGGGGTGGTGGTGGGTGAGGAGGATCAGTGCGACCTCCGCGCCACCCTCGGTGGCCTTCGCGCGCAGGACGTTGAGGTGTCCCTCGTCCTGCGGCCCGGGGTCGACGATCACGCTCCGGCTGTCACCCGGTGCCCGGATGACCCACGAGTTCGTGCCCTCCAATGCCTGGTAGCTGGGGTTGTCGCACAGGACGACTCCGGTGGAAGGGGTGACGGAACGCAACTGGCTGTACGCGGGATGCTCCATGGCTCTGATCCTACTGCGGGGACCGCCCACGGTCAGTCCGGGCGGGGGTGGGTCCACCCGTCCCGGAAGCGGCCACGGTGGCGGGGACGGGACGGGCGGACGGCTCAGGCCACGCGGACGATGAGCTCGACCTCGACCGGGCTCCCCAGCGGGAGCTCGGCGACGCCGACGGCACTGCGGGCGTGCGCCCCGGCGTCGCCGAAGACCTCGCCGAGGAGTTCGGACGCACCGTTGACGACGGCGGGCTGTCCGCCGAATCCGGCGGCCGAGGCGACGAAGCCGACGACCTTGACGACCTGCACGACGTTGTCGATGCCGACGAGGTCGTGGACGGCGGCCAGGGCGTTGAGCGTGGCGGTGCGGGCGTACGCCGCAGCGTCCTCGGGGGACACCGCGGCATCCTCCGCACCCACGGAGCCGGTCGCGGGCAACCGGCCGTCGACGAAGGGCAGCTGGCCGGAGGTGAACACGAGGTCACCGGTGCGCACGGCGGGCACGTAGTCCGCGACCGGCGCGGCGACCGGGGGGAGGGTGAGACCGAGCTCACCGAGCCGGGCGGAGACGCGGCCCCCGTCGACCGGCACTACTTCTCCCGCTTCAGGTAGGCGACGTGCTGCTCACCGGTCGGGCCGGGGAGGACCGAGACGAGTTCCCAGCCGTCCTCACCCCAGTTGTCGAGGATCTGCTTGGTGGCGTGGGTCAGGAGCGGAACGGTGACGTATTCCCATTGAGTCATGTCGACGAGTATACAAATGTCCCGGCTCAGGCCTGGGACGCCTCGAGCTGGCCGGCGAAGAAGTCGGCCCAGCTCTCGACCTCGGGGTGCTTGCGCAGCAGGGCACGGCGCTGACGCTCGGTCATGCCGCCCCACACGCCGAACTCCACGTCGTTGTCGAGGGCGTCCGCACGGCACTGGAGCACGACCGGGCAGTGGCGGCAGATGGCCACGGCCTTGCGCTGCGCGGCCCCCCGGACGAACAGCTCCTCGGGGTCGATGTTGCGGCAGTGCGCCTGGGTGATCCATTCGCCACGGTTGTTGAAGGACTCGCGGGTGGTGACCTGCCCGGCCGTGCGGTGCAGCACACCCTGGCTGCCGCTGCGAACATCGGGGGCTGCGGCGGCCTCAACGTCGGTGGAGGTGTCGGGGCGTTGGAGTGAAGCGGTCATGATGTCCTTCCGCTGTGGATGGTGGCCGGGGGGTTGATGATCCCCGGCTCCGGAGATCTGACCCCGGAAGTGATCATCAGCAAACTGGGTGTAAGTGTATTCACACAGATTTAGAAGTGTCGAATCGCACATATGCCGAGAACCTGTGCGGCACATCACCGGGCGCCCGCGACGAGGGTCCGGGCCATGCCCGCGCGGCCCGTCGCACCGTCCGGCCCGCCACTGCTCCACCACGGGCCCCGCCACAGTGCCTTCTCACCCACCCACGGCACACTCGGCGCCGTCGCGCAGCGGAATGGAATGATCGCCACAGAAGATGTGCTGGTCATCACACTACGGCACCACAATGACGGTACAATGTGATGTCTGTCACCACTTGACCGTTCCCTCGCCACCCGGCCACGGTCGCTGCTACCGACGACCCCCGGCGGCGCCTCACCGCCGCCCCTCCGAAACCCCGCACACGACCTCCGCGGAACGTCCGACGGCGCAGCCCTGCGCCACCCCCGCACGCTCCCCCTGCCGGGGACCGATCGGCGATACCGGCACGGGCTCCCCATCACAGGGGCCATCCGATACGCTGCTGTGTGTGACTTACCTCAAGAGCGCAGCCACACTCGTCCTCGCCGTCGTGATGGTGGGCGCACTCACCGCCTTCGCCGTCGTCCCACTGGTCGGCGGCGCGGGCCTGGTGGTCAACGCCGGCTCGGACACCGTCGACAGCGACCTCGCCGACATCGACGACAACGAGTCGCTGCCGGAGGTCAGCACCGTCACCGACCGTGAGGGCAACACGCTGGCCACCCTCTACGACCAGCGCCGCTACTCCGCCGGGGCGGACGAGATCTCCGACACCATGAAGGACGCCATCGTCGCCATCGAGGACCGTCGCTTCTACGAGCACGACGGGGTGGACGTGCGGGGCACCCTGCGCGCCCTGGCCGCGAACTTCTCCAGCGGCGGGGTCGAGCAGGGTGCCTCCACCATCGACCAGCAGTACATCAAGAACTACCTGCTGCTCATCGACGCCGCGGACGACGAGGAACGCGCCGCCGCCACCGAGACCTCGGCGTCGCGCAAGCTGCGCGAGATGAAGATGGCCACCGACCTGGAGAAGCGCTACTCCAAGGACGAGATCCTCACCCGGTACCTCAACCTCATCTCCTTCGGTAACGGCGCCTACGGCATCGAGGCCGCCGCGCGCACCTACTTCTCCACCACCGCCGACCAGCTCACCGTGCCGCAGTCCGCCCTGCTGGCCGGCATGGTGCAGTCCACCAGCGCCCACGACCCGTGGACGAACCCGGAGAGCGCCCAGGCCCGGCGCGACGCCGTGCTCAACTCCATGGTGGAGACCGGCGCCCTGGGTCCCGCCGAGCGCGACCGCTACGTGGCCGAACCCCTCGGCGTGAACGAGAGCCCCGTGGGCCAGGCGAACGGCTGCATCGGCGCGGACAACGCCGGTTTCTTCTGCGACTACGTGCTGTCGTACCTGGAGAACCACGACCTGGACACCGCCGAGCTCGCCCGTGGCGGCTACACGGTGCGCACCACCCTGGACCCGGCAGCCCAGGAGACGGCCGTGAACGCGGTACGCGCCCAGGCCGACCCGTCCACCCCGGGTGTGTCGCTGACCTCCAACTTCATCGCACCGACGGACGACGCCCACGAGGTCGTCGCCATGGCGTCCTCGCGCACCTACGGGCTCGACGCGGACGTCAGCGAGACCGTCCTGCCGGTGACCCACACCTCCGAGGGCAACGGCGCCGGCAGCGTGTTCAAGATCTTCGCCGCCGCGGCCGCCATGGAGAACGGCATGGGCATGAAGACCAGCCTCGACGTTCCCAACCGCATCGAGGTCTCCGGCATGGGCAGCGGCGGTGCGGAAGGATGCCCGGCCAACCGCTACTGCGTGGAGAACGCCGGCGACTTCAAGTCGAAGATGAGCCTGCGCGAGGCACTGGCCACCAGCCCCAACACCCCCTTCGTGGCCATGGCGGAGAAGCTCGGCACCGAGCGGATGACCGACATCGCCGTGGACCTGGGCCTGCGCTCCTACGGCGAGGCGGGCTCCTACGACGGCGAGCAGTCCGTGGCCGACTTCATCAAGGACAGCAACCTGGGCTCCTTCGTGCTGGGCCCGCTGGAGGTCAACCCCCTGGAGCTGGCGAACGTCTCCGCCAGCCTCGCCGACCACGGCCGCTGGTGCGAGCCCTCCCCCGTCCTGTCGGTCACCGACCACGACGGGCAGGACGTGGCGCTGGACACCCCGGACTGCGAGCAGGCGCTCTCCTCCGGTGTGGCGGACGCCCTGGCCAACGGCATGGGCGGGGACGTCGCGGACGGCACCGCGTCCGGCGCGGCCGACGCGTCCGGCTGGGGCGGGCCGATCTCGGCGAAGACCGGCACCACCGAGACCAGCCTGTCGGCGGCCTTCCTGGGCTTCACCCCGGGCCTGGCGGGCGCGACGTACGCCTTCAACGACGGCTCGCAGGCCTCCCCGCTGTGCACCGGGCCGCTACGCCAGTGCGGCGAGGGCAACCTCTACGGCGGCAACGAGCCGGCGCGGGCGTTCTTCACCGCGGCGAACTCCATGGTCGGCAGCTACGGCGGTGCGGGCCTGCCCTCCTACAACCGTGACTACGACCGCGGCAACCCCGCGCGCTACCGCAGTGCGGCGAACGACACGGCGACGGGCGGTGCGTCCGGAACAGGATCGTCCGGGACGGCCACCCGTGAGACCGGCTGGGACATGACCCTCGACGAGTTCGACTAGGCCACCTCCCGCCCGCCGTTACACTGGGCAGGGTGACTAGCCGAGACCTCCCAGACAACAGTTCCGCACGCGCCCGCGGCGTCCTCTCCTCCGCCCTGCGCACCACCGGCGCACTCGCCGCGCTCGGCGTGGCCACGGCGGCCGCCGCCGTCGTCGAGACCCGCGCCTTCGTCCTGCACGAGGTGACCGTGCCCGCGCTCGAGCCGGGCACGCTGCCGGAGGGGCAGGACGACTTCAGGATCCTGCACGTCTCCGACCTGCACATGCTCGCCGACCAGAAGATCAAGCAGGGCTGGGTCGCCTCGCTCGACGCCCTGGAACCCGACCTGGTGGTCAACACCGGCGACAACCTCGGCGAGGAACAGGCTGTGCCGGGCGTCCTGCGTGCGCTGGGTCCGCTGCTGCGCCGTCCGGGTGTGTTCATCTTCGGCAGCAACGACTACTACGCGCCGCACCCGGTCAACCCGTTCAACTACCTGCTGGGCAAGCGCAACAAGCCCAGCGACGTGGAGCTGCCGTGGCGCGGCATGCGCGCCGCCTTCGTGGAGCACGGTTGGGAGGACGCCACCCACCGGCGCGTGGACTTCGCCACCTCCGGGGTGAAGCTCGCCGTGGGCGGCGTGGACGACCCGCACCTCGACCGGGACGACTACGGGGCCCTCGGCGGCCCGCCGAACCCCGAGGCCGACCTGGCGATCGGCCTGGCGCACTCCCCGGAGCCCCGGGTGCTCGACGAGTTCGCCGCCGACGGCTACCAGCTGATGATGGCCGGGCACACCCACGGCGGTCAGCTGTGTCTGCCCGGCGGGCGGGCGATCGTGACGAACTGCGGGATCGACCGCTCCCGGGTCTCCGGGTTGTCGCGGTGGTCCGAGCGGATGTGGCTGCACGTGACCAACGGGTTGGGGACGTCGAAGTACGTGCCCTTCCGAATGTTCTGCCGCCCGTCGGCGACCCTGGTCCGGGTGGTGGAGCGGGAGTCCTGACGCGACCCGCTACGCGGCCGTGTGCAGGTGTTTTGCCACGGGGCCGGAAGTCCGTCTATAGTGCTTACCTGTTGCGACACAGAGAAACCCGCGAGGGTTGATCCGTGCCGTTCCAGACCGGGGTATGGCGCAGCTTGGCAGCGCGCTTCGTTCGGGACGAAGAGGTCGTGGGTTCAAATCCCGCTACCCCGACAGCCAGAGGAACACCCTCCGACCTGCAGACGCAGGACGGAGGGTGTTCCTTTTCTTTGCCTGGGATCCGGGTGACCGGCCGCAGGAGGCCACCCTCAGGGGTGTTTCCCGCGTAGGCCGCCACTTCTAGCGTGGAACCGATGACAAGTTTCACCCCGTCCGGCGCGGGCCGCGTCCTGCCGACCGCGCTGCGCTCACGGATCCTGCGTGCCGGGGACGACGCGGGACGCGCCCTGGCGCTCGCCGACGACGTCCGCCGGGCCGTCGGGCTGCAGTCCCCCGGCAACACCCGACGGATGTGGCGCGGCCTGGCGGAGCTCGGCGCGCTGAACCTCACCGCGGCCCGGTGTCTGGGCCCACACCTGGAGGCCCTCGCGATCCTGCAGCAGGCGCGCGAGTTCGACCTGGTCGTCTTCGCCCCGGCGGGGTCGACCTGGGGCGTCTTCACCGACGACTCCGCGGCACAGGTGCACGCCGAGCGGACGCCGACCGGCGGCTGGCTGCTCACCGGAGGAGTGTCCGGGTCCGCGGCGGTGGGTTCGCTGAGCCACGCGCTCGTCAGCGCCCGCACCGACGGAGCGGCACACAGCCTCTTCTCCGTCCGGCTTCACGACGACGGTGTGACCGTCGACGCCCGGGACGGTGGGAGTGTGAGGTTCCTGCGGGCCCACGCGCACGTCGTGGGAGCGCAGGACTGGTACACGTCGCGTCCCGGGCACGCCCTCGCGGCGGCCGGGGAGGCGGCGATGTGGTGGGGCGCGGCCTGTGGCCTCGCACAGAAGCTGCACCTGCGGCTCGCCCGGCCGACACCGGACGCCATGAACGCCGTGAACAGGACGGAACTGTGGGACCTGGGACGCTGCGACACGGCACTCTTCGCCGGCGGTGCGGTCCTGGAGCGACTCGCCGGCGTCGTGGACCGCGACGGTGCCACAGGGGCACCGGAGTGGGCTGAGGCCCTGCGGGTCCGCGGCATCGTCCACGACGCCTGCGAGACGACGCTCTCCTGCGTCCTACGGTCCCTGGACGCTGCCCCGGGGAGCGGTCCGGACGGTGACGACGACGCCCGCGCCCGACAGGTGCGCAACCTGCGGGACGCGCTGCGCACCCACCGTCCCCGGGAGGATCTCGTGACCGTGGGTGCCAGTGCCCTCCAGGGCCTGCCGACGGTCTGGGGCGGACGGTGATGCCCCGCCGCTGAACGACAACACGATTCGAGCGAGTTGCGAGCGAGTGCAGTCAATTGCGGGAGTGTATTGACATATAGACACACCGTTTATTTTGTCATGCCTTTTTCGGTTTATTCATGACCGGAGAGGCCGCGAACGACGGAAAATGCCCGTCACACTTTCGACACAATGACGTACACTGGGAACGAACATTTGTTTCCGACGACCGAAAGGGAGAACCACCGTGGGTCTCGACGACAAGATCAAGAACAAGGCTCAGGACGCCACCGGCAAGGCCAAGGAAGCCGCTGGTGACGTCACCGACAACGACCGTCTCAAGGGAGACGGGAAGACCGACCAGGCGGCGTCCGGTGTCAAGGACGCCGCAGAGAACGCCAAGGACAAGATTTCCGAGGGAATCAACAAGATCACCGGAAACTAGCGGACCGCAGACCCCTGCGCCCCGTCCCGGAACGACGACTCATGAACGGAGAATGACATGGACTCGAATACGCTTATCCGGCCCTTCCGGTTTTAGAGTGCGTTGATCCTGGCCTGGAGCCCTCCGGAGTGGATCAGTGACCGCAAGATGTAGTGGCTGAGGTTCCTGAACCCGAGTGCGATGCCACGCAGGTGCTCCAACCGTCCGTTGATGGCCTCGACGGGGCCATTGGAAGCGCCGGTGTCGAAGTACGCGAGGATCTCGGCCCGTCGTTTCCACATCGTCCGACCCAACTGCCCCAGCTCCTGGACCCCGGCGGGGAGATCTTTCCGGATCCGGCACATGATTTTGTACATCCACCTCTTCCCGACCCGACGGTCAGGATGCTCATAGGCTGCGATGATGTCCTGATACGTCCAGTGCGTGACATCCACAGCCGTGTGCCGCTCATCAGCGAACACCGCGTCCAGCTTCGCCTTCTGCCTGTCGGTCAGCAGTCCCATCCGGGTCAACAGGATCCGACGCACCCCGTACAAGGGATCCCCTGACCTGCCGCGATGCCCACAGGTGTCCTGTTGGATCCGCTGCCGGGTCATAGTCAGCTTGTCGGCAGCCAGGTGCACGACGTGGAACGGGTCCATCACCTTCCTCGCCTTCGGCAACTGCTCGGTGGTGGCGGTGTGGTAGCCGGCGAATCCGTCCATCGACACGACTTTCACCCGGTCGCGGACGGACTTCTCCCGGGCGGCGAGCCAGCGGCGCAGCACCTCAGCGGATCTGCCCGGCACCATGTCCAACAGCCGGGCGGGCCCGGTGCCGTCCACGTTCGGCGTCAGGTCGACGATGACGGTGACGAAACCGGGAGTACCGTCGCCACGGCGGTGTTTCCATTTGTGCTCGTCCACCCCCAGCACGCGGACTCCGGCCAGGTGGGTGGGATCAGCGTAGATCAGCTCCCAGGCCTGTTCGAGGGCTACCTGGTTGACCAGACCCCAGCCGATGTCCAGGGACTTCGAGATCGCGGCAACGCTCATGCGGTCAATCGCCAGGCGCTGGAGGATCCAGCGGGTGCAGCGGTCGGTGAGCTTGGCTTTCCGCTTCGCGCACACGAGTTGCTGTTGAAAGATCTTTGTCGCACAGGCGGTGTTGGTGCAGGTGAACCGGGGTAGCCGGATCCGTAACCGGGTGGGATGCCCGACGACGGGCAGGTCCACGAGTTCACGGATCCGGTGATCACGCAGCCGGCCTTTCATCCCGCAGGCCGGGCAGGAGGCATCCTGTTCCACCGGGCGGCAGGTGATCCACGTGTGGCGCTCATCGATCGCGGCGCCCGTGATGGTCAGGCCGAGTTCAACGGTCCGGATGATGGTGTCAGCAATAAGAGACGTAGAATCGGGCATAGGTCCTCGGGGCGAAAGATGGTTGTGTAGGAGCTTTCATCTTCACACCGGGGACCCCTACATCTTGTGGTGGGTCCCGATCCTCATACTTGGTACCTCATCCCGGCCACGCACCCCAGATCCGGAAGAGCCGTTTACCTTGGGGAAACTCATTTTAGTGGGCATGCAGCACCTGATGGAACTTGGTGTGAAGAAGAGGCAAGCTATATTTTCCGCGTAGAGTCGCCCCCTCCATCCAAGAAAAGCGGCAAGAAACGAAAGAAGAAGCGTGGAGGCTGTGACTTGCAGCTTCGTTTGGCGGTTTTTCCGCGGCTTCGAATGGCGGTTCAGTCGACGCCGATGGCAACACCTGGATAGGCCACCCGGGCGCTCGGGATGGGCTTATTAAAGGCCGAAGGCGCCGCCGCTGACGAGGATGAAGATGCCCAGGCCGATCAGGACGATCGGGAACAGCACGTGCTCCCAGCGCTCAAGGACTTCTGCGATGGGCGGGCGGGTGGCCGCGAACTTTGCCAGCAGGACCAGGCCTGCCACCAGGACGAGGAAAACGATGCAGTAGATGATGACGGCGGCAGTGTCCACGTTGAGGAAGACCGGGACGTAGACGCCGATATTGTCGCCACCGTTGGCAAACGTCACACCGGCGACGGTCAGCACACCCACCTTTTTCCCGGCGATCTCCGCATTATCATCGTCGTCATCATCGCTTCGCCAGGCCTGCCAGGCCGCCCATAGTCCCAGGGCCAGGGGAATTAGTCCGAAGTACGGGATCGCCTCAGCAGGTAGGAATGCTCCTGCCCCCAGCGTGACCAGGACTGCGGCCGCGAGGATGCCCATGAAGCCGAGGTACTGACCAGCCAGAATCCGAAGCGTGGTCCCTTTTTGCCCCGCCCCGCGGGCAAAAAACAGCGAGAGCACGATGATGTCGTCGATATTGGTGGCGATAAACAGACCAATCGCCGACAGTAGACCGGTTACCACTACGCACTCTCCTGTCCAGTGACACACCCAGGTACGGCGCATCCGGCGTCGATGCATTCGGCGTTGTCATCGACGGCCAGGGTGATATCCAGCAACGCGTTCAACGCCTGCGCCAGATGAGCATCAACGATCTCGTAGCGGGTCTGTCGCCCCTGCGGTTCGGTGACAACAATTCCGCAGTCCCTCAGGCAGGCGAGATGGTTCGACACGTTCGAGCGCGTCAGTTCCAGATCCTGGGCGAGAGCGGCCGGGTAGGCCGGCCCCTCCAGCAGCGCCAGGAGAATGCGGGAACGAGTCGGATCCGCCATGGCCCGACCCAACCGGTTCATCACGTCTAGACGAGAAGCAATAGTCAGCATGTGCTGAACTATACAGCTGTTGCTGAACTAACTTCGACATGGGGTGGCGTCGTTGCCAGAGGTCGTCTGCACTTTCAGGCTGAGGCCTTCACTGCGCAGGAAGGAAGCGGCTGCCTAGTTGGCGGTGTTCCCGACGTGATTTAAAGGTGAGGGCTATTGCCGGCAGCTTCCGGCCCAGGCCAGCGGTGGCCCACGTACCGATCAAGGTGTCCCACTTCCAACCATTCATCACACCGAGGACCTATGCCCGATTCTACGTCTCTAGTCGCCGACACCATCATCCGGACCGTGGAACTCGGACTGACGATCACCGGGGCCGCGATCGACGACCACCACACGTGGATCACCTGCCAACCCGTCCACCAGGACCCGACGTGCCCGTCCTGCGGGCAACCAGGACGGGGCCGTGACCACGTCACCCGCCAACTCGTGGATCTGCCCGTGGTCGGACACCCGACCCGCCTGCGGGTTCAACTACCCCGGTTCACCTGCACGAACCCTGAGTGCAGGACGCGGATCTTCCAACAGCAACTCGACTGCGCACCACCAAAACAGAAGATGACCCTACGATGCACCCGCTGGATCCTGCAACGTCTGGCCATTGACCGGATGAGTGTCGCCGCGATCGCGAAGTCGCTGGACATCGGGTGGGACACCGTCAACCAGGTCGCCCTGGACCAGGCCCGTGAGCTGGTCTACGGCGATCCGAACCATCTGGCCGGGGTACGGGTCCTTGGGGTGGATGAACACAAGTGGAAACACCGCCGTGGCCAAGGGGATCCTAGTTTCGTCACCGTGATCGTGGACCTGACTCCCAACGTGGATGGCACCGGCCCAGCACGGTTGTTGGATATGGTCCCGGGCCGGTCGGCCGAGGTGCTGCGCCGCTGGTTGAAAGATCGGGACCAGACTTTCCGGGACCGGGTCAGGGTCGTGTCGATGGATGGGTTCGCCGGCTACCACACCGCCACTGGTGAGCAGCTGCCACAGGCGAAGAAGGTCATGGACCCCTTCCATGTCGTGCATCTGGCAGCGGACAAACTGACCAAGACCCGGCAGCGGATCCAGCAGGCCACGTGTGGGCATCGCGGCAGGTCCGGGGATCCGTTGTACGGGATCCGGCGGATCATGCTGACCCGGATGGAACTGCTGACCGAGAAACAACTCACCAAGCTGAACACTGTGTTGGCGGTCGAAGACCACGCCGCGGTGGACGTGACTCACCACATCTATCAGGACATCATCGCCGCGTACGGGCATCCGAACAAGAAGATCGGGAAACGTTGGATGTACAAGGTGCTGTGTCGGATCCGCACCGGCCTACCAACAGGGGTCCAAGAGCTGGGGCAGTTGGGCAGAACGACGTGGAAACGCCGACACGAGATCCTGGCCTACTTCGACCACGGTGTGTCCAACGGGCCGGTCGAAGCGATCAACGGACGCCTGGAACATCTGCGCGGCATCGCACTGGGTTTCAGAAATCTGACCCACTACATCTTGCGGTCCTTAATTCACTCCGGAGGACTCCAGGCCAAGATCAATGCACTCTAAAACCGGAAGGGCCGCTTATCCTCGCCGCCAGTTCGGCCCCGCCCCTCGGCTTCATCGGCTGGATCATCGTCGGCGGTCTCGCCGGCTGGATCGGCTCGAAGGTCGTGGGCACCGACGCCTCCATGGGGATCATCCTCAACATCGTCGTCGGCGTGATCGGCGGCTTCCTCGGTGGCTGGCTGCTGACCCTCTTCGGCGTGGACGTGGCCGGCGGAGGAATCATCTTCAGCTTCATCACGTGCCTCATCGGCGCGGTGATCCTGCTGTGGATCGTGGGACTGGTGACCAAGAAGAGGTGACGTCCCCGGCCCCCGCGGGCCGGACCCCTCCTCCCCACCACCGGGAGTTACCCCTCAGCTCGGCTGGGGGGTCTTTTCACGTCCGGGCGGGGTCATCCCGTGCTCCATCCCCCACCGCACCGCCTGGGAGCGCCGTTCGACGCCCATCTTGCGGTACGCCGACCTGATGCACGACTTCAACGAGTTGATCGTGATGAAACTCCGCTCGGCGATCTCCGCGTTGGTCATCCCCCTGGTGATCAACGTGACGATCTCCGCCTCCCGCGCGGTGAGCCCCTCCGCCTGTCCCGGCCAGACGCCACGCACCGGCACCGGGTCGGAGGCCGCGGCACCCGCGAACTCCGCGGTGTCGGAGACCAGCACCTGCCCCTCCACGATCGCCTCCAGGCACTCGACCAGCACCCCGGCACCCATCGACTTGTCGAGGTAGCCGTGACACCCCTTGTCCAGGGCGGTCTGGATGAGGTCGGCCTGCATGTTCCAGCTGTAGACCACCACGCGCCCGGCGGTGGGGTCGGCCAGCACGGCGTCGATCTCCTGGCCGTCCGCCTGGGTCAGCCCGAAGGTGTCGTAGAGGGTGAGGTCCACCGGGCGCTCGCCGGTGGTCCCCACGTCCGTCTCGACGATGTGGATCCTGCCCTCGTACGGGGCGAGGATCGACCGGAGTCCGGCGACCACGACCTCGTAGTCGTTGAGCAGCCGGAGTCTGAGGGGGTGGGTGATTTGCGTGGGCACGCAGCCGATTGTCTCAGAACTCCTCGTAGCTCGCCGGATCCTGGCCCTTCAGACGCCCGTCGGGACGCCCCAGGGCGGTGATCGCCGCGACCTCGTCGTCGCGGAGCTCGAGCTTCAGCGAGTCGAGGTTCTCCTGCTGACGTTCCCGGCTGGACGCCTTCGGGATCGCCAGGGAGCCGACGGCCCGGTGCCACGCCAGCACGACCTGCCCGGCGGAGGCGTCGTGCGTACGTGCGGCGTCCTGCACCGGGGCGCTGTCCAGCGCGGCGCCGCGTCCCAGCGGACTCCACCCCTCGGTGATGATCCCGTGCGAGTTGTTCCACTCGAGGGCGCCGACCTGGGGGAAGGCGGGGTGCAGCTCGATCTGGTTGACCTCCGGGAGCTCACCGGTCTCCTTCTCCAGGGTCTCGATGTGCTCCGGCAGGAAGTTGCACACGCCGATGTGCTTGACCAGGCCACGCTCCCGCGCCTCGATCAACGCACGCCAGGCCTCGACGAAGTGGCCCTGGCCGGGGTTCGGCCAGTGGATGAGGTACAGGTCGATCGGGCCGACGTCCGCCCGGTAGTAGGACTCCTCCACCGCGGCCAACGCCTTCTCGCGCTCCTGGTAGCGGCCCGGGAGCTTGCTGGTGTAGATGATCTCGTCGCGCGCGGCGAGGCCCCGGTCCACGGCCGCACGGATGCCGGCCCCGACCGTCCCCTCGTTCTCGTAGTTGTAGGCCGAGTCGATCAGGCGGTAGCCGAGTTCGATGGCTCCGGTGACCGCATCGGCGCCCTCGGTACCCCACAACTTGTAGGTGCCGAACCCCAGTGCGGGCAGTTCGAGCGATGCGGAGTTGGACTGTCGGTCGGGCGTTTCAGACGCTGTATGAGACATGCCGCCCGATCGTAACAAGGTCGCCGTCCGGGCGTGTCCGGGTAAGGGCAGGGGCCCCTACTGCAAAGTCCTGCCCGTACCCGTGTCCGACACGCCTGATAAACTTGGCCCGTCGCATGAGGTTACTCGGATCCTGACCGGATCCGCAGGTGGTTCGGTCCGAAAGACCCGACAGCCGCAGGAACCATGGGGCGCCTACCGAGTCAGAACAAATGTGAGGTGTTGGTGAGACCGTGACCCTGATCGTCGTTCCTGTGGTGCTTGCCATAGCTCTCGCACTGACCCCGGTCCTGGTCAAGACACTCGACCGCAACGCAGGCTGGCCACTGGCCGCCGTGTTCCTCGGGTTGGCCGCCTACGTACTCTCCTACGCCGGGGACATCCTCGACGGACAGGACGCCGTCTTCTCGGCGACCTGGGTCCGCGACGTCCTGCCCGGCGTGGACGGCAGCGGGACGGACCTCGAGTTCGCCCTGCGCATGGACCCCCTGGGCATGTTCTTCACCCTGCTCGCACTCCTGATCGGTTCAGCGGTGTTCGCCTACTCCTCGCGGTACCTGCACCGCGGGGAGCACATCATGAACTTCTACGTCCTGATGACGGCGTTCATGGTGTCGGTCGTCGTCCTGTTCCTCGCCGACGACGTCTCCGTGCTGTTCATCGGCTGGGAGCTCGTCTCGCTGGCGTCCTTCTTCCTCATCGCCCGCGCCGGCCACACCGGTGAGCCCGGTGCCGTGCGTACCCTGATCCTCACCTTCACCGGCGGGCTCAGCCTGCTGGTCGGCCTGGGTGTCGCCGTCGCCGCCACCGGGACGTCGAACATCTCCGGCATCATCAACAGCGACGTCTGGGGGCAGGACGCCTCGGTGACCGTCATCGTCGCCGTGCTCATCGCGCTCGCCGGGTTCTCCAAGGCCGCCCAGCTGCCCTTCCACGTGTGGTTGCCGGAGGCCATGGCCGCGGCGACCCCGGTCTCCGCGTTCCTGCACGCCGCCGCCGTCGTCAAGGCCGGCATCTACCTGCTGCTCCGTTTCTCCGGCATCTTCTCCGACGTGCTGGTCTGGAACCTGATGCTGATCATCTCGGGTATGGCCACCGCGGTCATGGCCGCGGTCTTCGCCTACCAGCAGACGGACCTGAAGCGGCTCACCGCCTACTCCACGGTCTCCCAGCTGGGCTGGATCGTGGCGACGATCGGTATCGGCACCCCGTTCGCCCTGGCTGCGGCCGTCCTGCACACCGCGGCACACGCGATGTTCAAGTCCTCGCTGTTCATGGTCATCGGCGTCATCGACCACCAGAACGGCTCCCGCGACATCCGCGAGCTCGGCTCGATCTGGCGTCGCATGCCCGCCACGTTCACCGCCGCCGCGATCGCCGCGGCGAGCATGGCCGGCATCCCGCCGTTGCTCGGATTCGTGTCCAAGGAGGGCATGCTCGAGTCCTTCACCGAGTCCCCGCTGCTGCCGGGCTGGGAGATCGTGATGCTCATCGCCGCCGGTGTCGGCGCCGTCGCCACCTTCATGTACTCCGCGAAGTACCTCATCGGTGCCTTCATCGACACCGGCTCGGCCGTCGACACCGCCGAGGTCGTCCCTGTCGACGAGGTGAAGGAGGCACCGGCGTCCTTCTGGCTGCCGGCCGCGATCCCCGGTGTGCTGTCCCTGCCGGTCGTACTCTTCCTGTCGCTGTTCGACGCCCCGATGGACGCCATCGTCGGTTCCATCGGCTCCGGCGACCCGCACTCGCACCTCGCGCTGTGGCACGGCCCGGGCATCCCGCTCTACATCACCATCGCCGTCATCGTGGTCGGCTGCATCCTCGTGGCCATGCGCCACCGCGCCTTCACCGACTGGATGGAGGACCACCGGCTCTTCCCCTTCACCGGGAACGAGCTCATCGCCTTCACACTGCGCATGGCCAGCCGGTGGGGCCGCCTGGTCAGCCGCCTGGGCAACGCCCTGAGCCCGAACAGCCACCTGCTGTGGATCTTCGTGATGCTCCTGGTGCTCGGCACCGCGGCGTTCTTCGGCCCCGGCGGGCTGGAGAACCTCGGCGCCCTGCAGCCGCGGGTCTCCGGCATCGACAACATCACCGACATCGCCGGACTGCTCATCATGCTCCTCGTGACCATGGCGATCATCTCCACCCGCTCGCGGATGGGGTCCGTGGTCCTGGTCGGCGTGGCCGGTGCCGGTGTCTCCTGGATCATGCTGACCCTGGGTGCCCCGGACGTGGCGATGACCAACCTCATGGTCGAGTTCATCGTCACCGTGTTCCTCATGCTCGTCGTCCGCCACCAGCCGAGGCTCTACCTCAAGGAGGGTGAGAACCGCACGAAGTTCGCGGTCACCCTCGCAACGATCGTCGGCCTGGTCGTCTTCGTGGGTGTCTGGCTGCTCATCGGCCGTCACCCGCGGCCCGAGCTGGCCCAGTGGTACATCACCGAGTCCCCGGACGTGTCCGGCGCCAACAACATCGTGGCCGCGATCCTCGTGGAGTTCCGTGCACTCGATACGCTCGGCGAGCTGTCCGTGCTGGGCATGGCCGGAATCGTCATCGCGGCGATCGTCGCCTCGGTGCCGAAGTCCCCGGTCCCCGGTTACGGTCCCGGCTCCACCGCCGAGCTCTTCCGCAAGGAGGGGTCCACCAAGTTCCCCGACGTGCACAAGATCCCGGAGCTCGCGCCCTTCTACTCGAAGTACCTGCGCAGCACCCACCTGAACTCCATCCTGGGCCGCAACGTGGTCTGGCCGTTCCTCGCCGTCCTCGTGGTCTACTCCGCGGTGACGCTGTACCGCGGTCACCAGGCACCCGGCGGTGGCTTCCTCGCCGCCCTGATGCTCGCCCTCGGCCTGGTGTTCTGGTACCTGGTGCAGCCGAACGCGAAGAAGATCGGGAAGGCCGACCTCGGCTACCAGCTCGTCGGCGGCGGCATCGTCCTGGCACTGGTCACCGGACTCTTCGGCTTCTTTGAGGGCAGCTTCCTCGCACCGATCCACTTCTACATCGGTTCGGAACACTTCAGCTCCTCGCTCTTCTTCGACGGCGGCGTGTACCTCGCGGTCATCGGCATCGTGGTCATCGTCCTCAACTCGCTCGGCGGACGCGACCGGCCCGGTGCCGAGCCCGGCAAGCTCACCAAGGCCAGTCCGGTGGAGTCCTCAAAGATGATGGCCCAGCGCCCTGAGCTCCAGGCCCTCGCCGGCTCGAAGGTCGCGGTCACCGCCGGTGGTTCAGCGGTCCCGTTGAACCCCTCGGCCGTCGCCGAGGAGCAACGCCGGAACAAACAGAAACACCCGGACGAGGCGGACCCCGCCCCGAAGTCCGACAAGACAGGCAAGACAGACAAGACAGACAAGACAGACAAGAACGAGAAGAAGGACGGTGACGACCAATGATCATCGCGGCCATCATCGCCCTGCTCGTCGCGGCCGGCGTCTACATGGTGATGCAGCGCGGCATGGTCCGCGTCATCATCGGCACCACGCTGATGAGCCACGGGGTCAACCTGCTGCTGCTCGCCGCAGGCATCGGGGCCTGGCGCTCCGACCCGCTGGCAGACCGGACGCTGCCCGCGGAGTCCGCCGACCCGCTCCCCCAGGCCTTCGTCCTCACCGCCATCGTCATCTCGATGGCGACCACCGCCGTCCTGCTCGCCCTCGCGGCCCTCGGCCGTGACGACGACACCCGCTCCGGCGAGGACGTCCAGCGCGCCCGCCGCGAATTCCGCGCCCTGGACACCGTGGGCCAGCGTTCCGCCCACCGCATCGACGAACACTCCGCACAGGCCAAGCGCCGGCGCGACCGAGAGGTGGACTACTGATGAACCCGGACACCCTCGGCCCGCTCCTCGCACTCTTCATCGTCGTCCCGCTGATGTCCTCGGGCATCGCCGCGGCGCTGCCCTGGAGCCTGCCCCGGCGGGCCCTCGGCCTGATCGTCCCCTTCGCCGGCATCGTCGGCGGCGTCCTGCTGCTGACCCAGGTTGCCGGCGGCGGTGAGACCACCGTCGTCGCCGACAACGTCGGCGACTTCATCGGCGGCGTCTCGATCCCGCTGGCGGCCGACACGCTCTCCGCGGTGATGATCGTGGCCACCTCCGTGGTCGCCTTCACCGCCAACTGGTTCGCCGAGGCCGTCGGCGAGTCTCAGGCACGGTTCTACCCGGCGATGACGTTGATGCTGCTGGCCGGCGTGTGGGGTGCTTTCCTCACCGCCGACCTGTTCAACCTCTTCGTGTTCATCGAGGTCATGCTGATGCCGTCCTTCGGCCTGCTGGCCATGACCGGCACCTGGGCGCGCCTCGCCGCAGGACGCACCTTCGTACTGGTCAACCTGGTGACCTCGCTGACCCTGCTCTCCGGTGTCGCCCTGGTGTACGCGGTGGTCGGCACCACCAACATCGCCGCCCTCGCCGGAGCCGCGGGTGAACGTGCCTCCGGCGGGTTCGCCGAGGGCATCTACGGCACCCAGTGGCAGCTCTGGCTCGCCCTGGGCATCGTGCTGATCGCCCTGGCCGTGAAGGCCGGTGCCGCCCCGGTGCACACCTGGCTCCCCCGCGCCTACGGATCGACCTCCCCGTCGGTGATGGCCCTGTTCTCCGGGCTGCACACCAAGGTCGGCGTGTACGCCATCCTGCGCATCTTCATGACCATCTTCGAGGGTGACCAACGCTGGGCGCTGACCATCCTGGTCTTCGCCGTGATCGGCATGATGATCGGCGGGTTCGCCGCCCTCGGCGAGACCACCCTGCGCGGGGTCATCTCCTACCAGATGGTCAACGGCATCCCGTTCATCCTCGTCGCACTGGCCTTCCTCGGCGGCAACGCCGAGCTGATGCTCTCCGCGGCGATCTTCTACATGCTGCACCACATGATCACCGCAGGTGCGCTGATCATGGCCGCCGGTGCGGTGGAGGAGACCTACGGCACCGGGCGGCTGCGCCGGCTGTCCGGCCTGATGCGTCGCGACCCGATGATCTCCGTGGTCTTCGCCGCCGCCGCGATGTCGCTGATCGGCTTCCCGCCGTTCTCCGGCCTGTGGGGCAAGCTCATGCTGATCTTCGCCATGGTCCGCGACTCCGGGCCGATGGTCTGGGTCGGTGTCGGCGCGGTCGTCGTCGCCTCCATCGGCGCCCTGCTCAGCATGCTGCACGTCTGGCGCAAGTGCTTCTGGGGCAAGCCGATGGACAAGCAGGACATGGACCCCAGCCTGGCGGTCAGCGTGCGGCTCACCCTGCCGAGCGCGGCGATGATGGTCATCAGCATCGCCATGTTCCTCGGCATCGGCGCGATCACCCAGGTCACCGGCGACGCCGCGGCGTCGCTGACGGACACCACGGACTACGTCCACGCCATCCTCGGTGACCCGGACGAGGCCGTCGGGGTCGTCCTGCCCTCCGAGGAGTACGGCCTGGCGCACACCGAATCCGCAGCGGAAGGAACCCGGTGATGGAAAAGAAGAACATCTTCCAGCAGATCGGCCACTGGACGTCCTACTCGGTCTGGCTCGCGGGCCAGATCGTGAAGGAGTCCACCATCATGGCCTACGACACCTTCACCACCGGTCGTCACATCGCGCCCGTGATGATCTACTACCCGCTGCGCCTGACCAGTGAACGTGACATCGCGATCTTCATCGCCTCGATCACCATGACGCCGGGCACCCTGGCCCTCGGGGTCACCGGCCCCAAGGAGGTCGACGAAGACGCCAACGCCAGCAAGCGCAACCTCAGCGACGTGAGCTCCGTGGCCACCTCGGAGTTCCGTACCCACGGTCTCACCCGTGTGCAGCGTTTCCTCGCCGTGCACGCCATGTACGGTGCCGACCCGCAGGAGCTGCTGCACTCGCTGGCGGTGATGGAGGCGAAGATCTCCCCCTCCGTGCGCAAGCGCAAGATCGAGTTCGACGTGGAGCACCTCGTGGAGCGCGGCGTGCCCGGGCCCCGCGGCTACCGCGGCAACCGCGGTGGTCGTGCCAGCGAGGACGGCGTCTTCGACATCGAGAAGGTCGACTCCACCCCGCACGCCGCCGCCTTCGTCGCGGCGATCATGCGCCAGGACGACAACCTCGACGTCAACGACTTCGACAACCTCTCCCGCGAGGAACGCGAGAAGATCGCCAAGACCCACGCGAGGAAGGCCGCCGAGGAGAAGCGCCGTCGGATCGAGGACGAGGAGAAGCGCCGTCGGCGCAAGCTCGCCGAAGAACTCAGCCCGCCGGCCCTCGACCTCGACGACGCCGACGACGACGCCAAGGACTCCGAGGGCGGCATCGACCCCGCACGGGTCGCCCCGTCCCAGGACGGCGGCATCTCCGCCATGTCCGAGGCGCACGACCAGTCCCCCACCGCCGACGGCACGAAGGCCTCCCGCAGTGGCCGCCGCACCTCCCCCATCGCCTCGCTGGTGAACGCCCTGGAGGTTCGTTCCCGCCTGCCGCAGCCGAACCTGGACCTCAGCGGTCGCCGGGGTCTTCCCGGAACACCGCTGTCCCGGCTCCGCGGTCGGCACGGAAGTCCCGCCACCGGTCAGGAACCCCACACCGGTGACCAGGACACCCCACCCGCCGACGGTGACAAGAGAGAGGACGACTCGAAGTGACACCGACACAATTCCTGTGGATCTTCGCCGGGGTCTCCGCGGTGATCATCGCCGCGGCCATGGCCCTCGTTCTGTGGCGGACCGTATCCACCCGTAACGACGCCCGCCGTGCCGTGTTGGCCGACATGGTCTTCTTGACCATCATCGCCGGCTTCCTCGTCTACAGCCTGTTCTACAGTTCGTCGATCACCTACGACGTCGTCCTGCTCGCCGGGCTGGGAGGCGCGATCAGTACCATGGCCTTCGCGCGGATCATCACCCGCGGACGCAGGTAGGAGAAATGATGCTCACACAGACACAGTCCACCGTCGACCTGCTCGCCGCCGAGGCCGGGGTGGTCCAGGAGACGAGCGAGATCGGCTGGATCCCGGCGATCATCGTCAGCGTCCTGGCCGTCATCGGCTCGCTCTACGTCCTGGTCTCGGCCGTGGCGATGTACCTCGCCCCGGACGCGCTGAGCCAGGTCAACATGATCGGTCCCGCGCTCGGCATGGGGTTGCCGCTCCTCGTGGCAGCTGACTTCGTCCACTCCTGGGCGACCGAGGGCTTCGTGGTCGGCTACCTGGTCAGGGGGATCGTCGCCGTCCTCGCACTACTCATCGTCCAGGCCGTGGGATCCTACGTGATGGGCCGTGCCCTGCACGCCACACTGTGGGACCACACCGTCCCCCTGTCCGGTGGCGAGAGGGCCAAGGAGACGAGCTGACCGTCACACGTGGGGGGCGACGGTCTCCGCGAGGTACCGGGAACCCGCGGTCGAGGGGTGGAACATCATCATGTACCCGGGGGTCGTGGTGTCGATGATGCCGGCGACGTAGCGCTCGGTGTCGGTGGCACAGCTGTCGTGGCCACGGGCACCGTCGATGACCTCGACGTAG
The DNA here is from genome assembly GCF_052377355.1 of Corynebacterium sp. AOP40-4SA-5. Classification (NCBI taxonomy): domain Bacteria; kingdom Bacillati; phylum Actinomycetota; class Actinomycetes; order Mycobacteriales; family Corynebacteriaceae; genus Corynebacterium; species Corynebacterium sp. AOP40-4SA-5. Next base: position 7,073 of record NZ_JBQSWS010000024.1, on the reverse strand, counting down.
GTGGCCCCGATGTCGGCCGCGGCGGTCTTCTGGTTCTCACGGTTCCAGTTCTCCACGTCACGCAGCAGCGGGATGGGCAGCCCGGCCGGCATGTTGGGGACCACGTTCAGCGGGCAGTACATCATGGTGTCGCGGTCCACGGTGGGCAGGGTGCCGGGCACCACGATCGAGGCCCCCGGGGCCACCGAGCGGATCCGCGCCGCGGCGGAAGCCATGTTCGAGCGGTAGCTGGCGGCCACGTTGACCGGATCAATCAGCCCCGTGCCGTTCTCGGCGTAGCCGAACGGCCCGAAGTCGTTCATGCCGACGGCGAGGACCACGGTGGAGTCGTTGTTCAGCACACCGGCGTTGATCGCCTGGTTGATGCGGGTGATCATCGACCCGGAGCTGATCCCCGAGCAGGAGTAGTCGTCGACCGTCCGTCCCGTGACCTGGCTGAGCTGCCGGGGGAAGTTCTGCGGGGACTGCAGGCAGCCCGCGGTCTGCGGGTAGTCGTCCGCCCAGTCGCCGATGGGCCCCGGAACGCCGTGCAGCGTGTTGCGCACCTGGTCGGGTTTTGCGGCGAAGGAGTCGCCGAAGGCGACGATGTTTCCGGTGCCCGGCGGCCGCGTGGGCGGCCGGGGCGAGCGTGGCGCCCAGGCCCAGTGAGGCGAGCAGGGCGGTGCCAGCCGCCAGGACGCGGGACGTCAGCCGACCACGTCGGGACGTCCTGCGCGGACCGGTAGGGGTACTGGATGGTGTGGTGGCGGGCATGGGTGAACTCCTCTTGGTGTGGCGCCTGCAGTCATGTACAGGGTATATGGATGCAGAAACCACACTAATGGCAGAAGCTTGCCCGCTCCAGTTCAGCCCACCCTCAGCATGTTCAGCTGTTCTTGAGCTCCGTGTAGATCTCCTTCACACGGTCGCGCAGGTTCTCGTCGACCCGGCCCCAGTAGGTCCAGCACTGGCCCTCGACCTGCTCGGAGACGCCCTGCATCGCCCCGGCGATGTTGCCGGCGAGACGCTCACGGGCGGCGTCGTCCAGCACCTCGCGCACGAGGTTGCCGGCCTGGCCGAAGTCGTCGTCCTCCGGGTGGCGCACGTAGGCGCCACGGGTGAGGTCGCCGCCGTAGTTGTCGTCGAAGAGGCCGAGGTCGTCGGCCGGGCCGGTGGCGGACTCCTGGCCGCGACCGAAACCGTAGGACGACTCCCCCGGCGCCACGCCCTTCTCCACCACGCCGGATCCGTCGGAGACGTCGTCGGTGCCCTCACCGCGCTCGAAGCGGTTCGGCGAGTACACCGGCGTGCCGTCGGCGGGGAACTCGTAGGCCGCCGCGCCGTCCTTCATGGTGTAGAAGTTGCGCTCCTCGACGACCGGACGGTTCACCGGCAGCTGCGGGTAGTTCGCGCCCAGGCGGTAGCGCTGGGTGTCGGCGTAGGCGAAGGCGCGCGCCATCAGCATCTTGTCCGGGGAGAACCCGATCCCGGGGACGATGTTGGACGGTGCGAACGCGGCCTGCTCGATCTGCGCGAAGAAGTTCTGCGGGTTGGCGTTCAGGGTGTAGTGCCCCACGTCGATCAGCGGGTAGTCCTTCTGCGACCAGGTCTTGGTCAGGTCGAAGGGGTTGTAGCGGTAGCCCTCGGCCTCATCGAGCGGCATGATCTGCACCTTGACGTCCCAGGTGGGGTACTCGCCACGCTCGATGGCGTCGTAGAGGTCGGCGCGGGAGTGGTCGAAGTCGCCGGAGCCGACGACCTTGCTGGCCTCGTCGTCGGTGAAGAACTCCCAGCCCTGCCGGGTCTTGAAGTGGTACTTCACCCAGAAGCGCTCGCCGGCGGCGTTGATCCACTGGTAGGTGTGCGAGCTGAAGCCGTCCATGTGGCGGAAGTCCTTCGGGATCCCGCGGTCGCCCATGAGGTAGGTGACCTGGTGGGCGGACTCGGGGCTGCGGGTCCAGAAGTCCCACTGCATGTCCGCGCTGCGCAGCCCGTTGGTCAGGCGCTTCTGGGAGCGGATGAAGTCGGGGAACTTCATGCCGTCGCGCAGGAAGAACACCGGGGTGTTGTTGCCCACGATGTCGTAGTTGCCGTCGCGGGTGTAGAACTTCAGCGAGTATCCGCGCACGTCACGCACCGTGTCGGGGAAGCCCTGCTCGCCGGCGACGGTGGAGAAGCGGGCGAGCATCGGGGTGACCCGGCCCTTCTGGAAGAGGTCGGCCTTGGTGTAGCGCGACACGTCCTCGGTGACGGTCAGTTCGCCGAAGGCACCGGAGCCCTTGGCGTGCACGTTGCGCTCCGGGATGCGCTCGCGGTTGAAGTGGGCGTGCTTCTCGACGAGGTGGACGTCGGTCAGGGCGATGGGGCCCTGCTCGCCGACGGTCACGGAGTGCTCCTCGGTGGTGACCGGGGAGCCGTTGGCGTTGGTCGAGTGCCCGGAGTACGGGCAGACGCCGCGGTGGGCGATGTCCTTCGAGCTCGTGTGCTTGTCCGTGCTCATGAGTGTTCCCTCCTGGGTGCTGCCGTGTCGTGCACGCGTCGCGCACGTGTCAGTCGTGGTCGACGGTCGAGCTCCCGGAGGGTCCTGTCCGTGATGGTCGGTCACGGGGATGGTTCGCAGGCCCTGTCGGGGGCGTCCTGCCGCCTGGTTCCCGTTATACACTCCACCTCGATGCCTCGCACTATCAATCCTGACGGATTTAATGGGTATATTTATGACTTGTGGTGTGGCCGGTCACCGGCCGGTCCTGCTAGAATTCTCTACCGTGCGAAGAAGTTCAGCCCAGTCGGCCCGCGACACTTCCGCCGTGTCCGAGTCGGACCGCGCGGTCACCGACCTCGCCCTGCGTGCCGCCGGTGGCGACCGGCGGGCCCTCAACGACTTCATCGAGGCCACCCACGCCGACGTCTGGCGTCTGCTGGCCCACCTGGCGGACGCCGACCGCGCCGACGACCTCACCCAGGAGACCTACCTGCGCGCGCTCAGCGGCCTGCCTCGGTTCGCCGCCCGCTCGTCGGCCCGCACGTGGCTGCTGGCGCTGGCCCGGCACACCTGGGTCGACAGCGTGCGCCACGACATGGCCCGTCCCCGCCGCTCCGCCGAGCAGTGGGAGGACGCCACCGAGCTGACCACCTCCCCGGACACCACCGGCGGGCAGACGTGGGCGGAGCTGGTGGATGCCCGGGCGATGCTGGACAACCTCGCCCCGGACCGTCGTGAGGCGTTGATCCTCACCCAGATCCTGGGGCACACCTACGCCGAGGCCGCGGACATCTGCAGCGTGCGTGTGGGGACGATCCGGTCGCGCGTGGCGCGGGCGCGTGCGGACCTGCTCGCCGCGTCCGGCCGCGACACCGGCGACACAGATCCCGGACCGGTCCTACACTGGGGTTCGTGACCCACCTCCACCACCAGCATCTCCGGTTCCCACGTCAGGACGTCTGGGACTGGCACACCCGCCCGGGCGCGGTGACGCGTCTGACCCCGGGCTTCTCCCGCATCCGTGTCGCCGCCGAGGCGGACTCCCTGTGCGACGGGACCACCCTGCTCTCCCTGCCCGGCCGCGTGCCGGGCCTGCGGATCTGGGAGGCCCGTCACGTGCCGGGCGAATTCAGGGACGGCCACGCCTTCACCGACGAGTGCGTGAGCACCCCGTTGCGCCAGCTCACCGGCTGGCGCCACAACCACACCCTGCGCGAGGACGGGGCCATCGGGTCGGCGGGCACCGTGCTCACCGACTCCGTGCAGGCCAACGCCCCTGCTGCACTGCTGGACCGGGTGTTCACCTACCGCCACCGCCAGCTCGCCGACGACCTGGCACACCGCGCCCGCGTGGGTTCGGCGGAGGTGACCGGCCACCACACCGTGGCGGTCACCGGGGCGACCGGGTTGGTCGGCACCCGCTTGGTCGCACTGCTGCGCAATCTCGGGCATACGGTCATCCCACTGTCGCGCTCGCGGATGCCGCATGAACCGCACGCCCGGATCTGGGACCCGGACTCCCCCGCCAGCGGCCTGCTCGACGGGGTGGACACCGTCGTCCACCTCGCCGGAGCTCCCATCGCCGGACGGTTCACCGAGAAGCACAAGGCGGCCGTGCGCGATTCGCGGATCGGCCCCACCCGTCGACTCGCCGAGCTCGCCGCCGCCACCGACGGGGTCGGCACCTTCATCGGTGCGTCCGCCGTGGGGTTCTACGGCCACAGCCGCGCCGGACGCGTCAACGAGCGTGCCGGTGCCGGCGAGGGCTTCCTCGCCGAGGTCGTCTCCGACTGGGAGGACGCCGCCTCCCCGGCGGCCGACGCCGGACGTCGCGTCGTCGCGGTGCGCACGGGCCTGGTGCTGGCGGGCGGTTCGCCGCTGCTCACCGCGCTGGCGGCGTCCTGCCGGGTCGGTGGTGGCGTGCTCGGCTCGGGCCGGCAGCACTTCCCGTGGATCTCGGTGGACGACCTGGTGGACGTCTACGTCCGTGCCGTGGTGGACGACACCCTGACCGGGGCGGTCAACGGCGTGGGGCCGCAGATGGTCACGAACGCGGAGTTCACCGCGACCCTGTCCGGCCTGCAACGAGTGCGCGTCCCGCTGTCCCTGCCGGTGCCGGCGGCCGCCCCGGCGATGCTGCTGGGCGTGCAGGGGGCCGAGGAGCTCGCCCTCGCCGACCAGAACGTCTCGCCCCGGGTGCTCGAGGACCTCGGGCACGTGTTCCGCCACACCACCCTGCGCAGTGCCCTGATCCACGAGTTGGGACTACCCGGCGAGTAGAATCGCGGGCATGGCTGAGTCTGGCATGTCTGACACCACCGCCCGCAGGGCACTGCTCGTCCTCTCCTTCGGAGGACCCGAGAAAGAGGAGGACGTGGTCCCGTTCCTCGAGAACGTGACCCGCGGCAGGGGTATCCCCCGCGAGCGTCTCGCCGAGGTCGGTGAGCACTACTACCGTTTCGGCGGCAAGAGCCCCATCAACGACCAGAACCTGGAGATCATCGACCACCTGCGCACCGAGATCGACGCACGTGGCCTGGATCTCCCCGTCTACTTCGGCAACCGTAACTGGGAGCCCTACGTGGAGGACACCACCAGGCAGATGGTGGCCGACGGCATCACCGAGGTCGTGGTCTTCGCGACGTCGGCCTGGGGCGGCTACTCCGGCGACATCCAGTACCGCGAGGACATCGAGCGGGCGCTGCAGTCCTGCCGGGACGCGGGCCTGACCCCGCCGACGATGACGAAGATCCGCCCCTTCCACGACCACCCGCTGTTCCTGTCCTCCTTCGCGCGCCTGGTGGACGCCGCCCGGCAGGAGCTTCCCGCCGACGTGCGGGAGGACGCCCGCCTGCTGTTCACCGCGCACTCCGTGCCGGTGTCGGCGGACGAGACGGCCTCCTCGGACTCCACGCACCGCTACTCCGGGCAGGTGCTCACCGCCGCCCGCGAGGTCCGCGAGCTGACGAGCTTCGCCTCCGACGGGGAGGACGGCACGGACGTGGAGCTGGTGTGGCAGTCGCGCTCCGGCCCGCCGCACATCCCGTGGCTGGACCCCGACATCTGCGACCACCTCGAGGAGACCGTCGGTGCCGGCGACCGGCGACCGATCGTGCTGGTGCCGATCGGCTTCATCTCCGACCACATGGAGGTGATGTGGGACCTCGACAACGAGGCCGCCGAGACCGCCGCCGAACTGGGGATCACGATGGTCCGCGCCGCCACGCCGGGCCCGACCCCTGAGTTCACCGAGATGATCCTGGACCTGGTCCCGGACCAGGTGAACTAGCGGACTAGCGGGCTAACGCAGCTCGTCGCGGGTTTCCTCCCAGAACTCCTCGGCGTCGAAGTCCTCGGCGGAGAAGTCGATGTCGTCGTCGCCGTCGAGCTCCTGGACGACGTCCTCGGTGACGTCGTCGCGGAGCTGACCGGCGCTCACACTGGACTCCTTGAAGGACTTCTCCAGCGTGGCCCAGTCCTTGCGGGTGAACTTCCCCTTCGGGTCCACGAGCCGCAGGATCAGTGTGCGGATGCGGTCGCGGCGCAGGACCTCGCGCCCGATGCGCTTCCGGCCGTTGACCACCCACGTGCCCAGCAGCACGGCGACGAGGGCGATGCCGAGCCAGCCGAGGATCGGGAAGACCTTGTTGACCAGCAGGGCGAAGTCGAAGAAACTCAGGGCGAAGGCGGCGAGCGTGAGCACCACGAACACCGGACGGTAGCCGGTGGCGCGGTTCACGGTGAGCCGCTTGCCCAACGAGTAGAGCACGCCGAGGGTGGTGCTGAAGATCATCAGGTAGGTCGCCACGGACGCCACGATGCCGATGCCGGGGCTCATCTGGTTGATCAGCTCGAGGGTGGGCAGGGCCTTGTCGGCGACGTCGGTGATGCGGAACAGCAGGGCGACGGTGATCAGCAGCAGGATGCCGGCGAACAGCGAGCCGCCGATGAACCCGCCCCACCCGGCGGTGCGGGTGTTCCAGTTGCTGCCGCCGATGAGGATGGCCATGGAGATGCCGCTGAACATCGCCAGGCCCACGTAGTTGAGGGTGGCGAGCAGCCAGCCGGAGACCGGGGAGTCGACGTTGGCCACGGCGTAGTCGCTGACGGCCTGCAGTGACTCCGGCGGGGACGACACGGCGTAGATGCCCGCGGCGATGAGCAGCAGGATCATCACCGGGGTGATCATGGCGATGACCTGGGTGACCCGGTCGACGTCGAGCATGCCGGTGATGAGCACGAGGGCGGCCATCAGTGCGGAGCCGACCCACAACGGCAGCCCGAACTGCTGGTTGAGGTTGGAGCCGGCACCGGCCATCATCACGAAGCCGATGCAGAACTGGGCGATGGACAGCGAGTAGTCCAGGAACACCGCCACCGGCTTCGAGGTGACCCCGGTGAAGACCTTCTCGTGGGACCGCGCCCGGAAGTAGCTGCCGTACTGCAGGATGACCATGGCGGTGATCGGCATGAGGACCACCACGACCGCCGCGCCGGCGATGCCCCAGAATCCGTAGGACGCGTAGTACTGCAGCATCTCCTGCCCGGAGGCGAAGCCTGCGCCCACGGTCACACCGAAGTACGCCAGCGCGATGACGAGTGCTTTCTTCAC
>NZ_JBQSWS010000023.1:0-54425 GCF_052377355.1 Corynebacterium sp. AOP40-4SA-5 | reverse complement strand
TCACGGTGCATACGCCTGAGGGTGTCATCCTGGCCGCCACAAACCCTTTAGCAACACGACCTAAGTGCTACGGTCACCGGGTGGCTGCAAGTTGGAACATCTTCACGCGGGACGTCGGACGTATCCTGCGCACCCCCAAGGTCTGGGTGATCGTGATCGGCGTACTGATCACCCCCGCGCTGTACTCGTGGGTGAACGTCGCCGCGTTCTGGGACCCCTACGGAAACACCGAGAACATCGGTGTGGCCGTGGTGAACGAGGACGAGGGAGGGACCTCCGACATCACCGGGCCGATCGACGTCGGCGGGCAGCTCGTCGACCAGATCAGCGAGAACGACCAACTCGGCTGGCAGTTCATGGACGAGGACGAGGCCGCCGAGGCGGTGCGTCGTGGCGACGTGTCCGCCAGCATCACCGTGCCGTCGACCTTCTCCTCCGACATCCTCAGCATGTTCCAGGGCACCTACTCCCAGCCCACGCTGAAGTACCAGGTCAACGAGAAGAAGAGCGCGATCTCCCCGAAGATCACGGACCAGGGCGCGACGACCCTGGACACCACGATCAACTCGGTGTTCAAGGAGACCGTCGCCGAGGCCGTGACCACCGAGCTGCGCGAGGCCGGCGGCGACCTCGGCGACCAGCTGACCGACGCGGGCACCCGCACCGCCAACGCCTTCGACGAGACCGCCGAGACCATGGCGTCCGCGCAGGACGAGGTGACGCGCATCAGCCAGCGCCTGGAGGACGCCCGCCCCACGATCTCCGCGACGCAGGACGCGCTGCGTTCCGTCGACGCGACGCTGGGCGACGCCACCACCGCGCTCGGGCAGGTGCAGTCGATCATGAGCGAGGTCCAGACGCAGGTGTCGGACTTCTCCGACGCGGCGACCTCGGCCTTCCTCGACAGCTCCACCGCCCTGGCGGACGGTACGGCGTCGGCGAACTCCGCGATCGCCTCGGTCACCGGCGAGCTGGAGCGCGCCGGCGCCGGCATCGGCACGGCCACGCGCGAGGCGTCCGGCATCGTCCGGCAGGCCGACCGGGCCATCGACCAGCTGCAGAGCCTGGTAGACAGTGCCGCGGTCACGCCCGGCGTCGCCGGGCCGCTCAGCGACACCCTCGACGAGCTGCGCGAGCGCAACGCCTCCAACCAGGCGATCATCGACGACCTGACGGGCCTGCAGGACAATGCGTCCGACACGCTCTCCTCCGTCAACGCCGCGGCGGACGCCCTGGCGGACGCCACCAGCGACACCCGGCAGACCGCCGAGGGCCTGCGCAGCGCCGTCGGCGACTCCATGCCGGCGCTGAACTCGGCGATAAACCAGGTCAACTCCACCGCGGGCGCCTTCTCCTCCGCACTGAGTTCCCAGCGCACGCTGATCGGCGAGTCGATCAACCTGCTCGACGGCGTCGACGGGCAGATCGGCACCACGCAGGACGTCCTGGGCAACTTCCGCGACGACCTCTCCGGCATCGAGGACGGTCTGGGCACGGCGCGGGCGGACGTCCTGGCGTTGAACGCCGCGTCCGGCTCCGGGGTGCTCGGCACCGTCGCCGGGCTGGACTCGGTGGGCATCTCCGAGTTCATGGCCAGCCCCGCCGAGGTGGAGAGCCACGCGGTGTACCCGGTCGGCAGCTACGGCTCCGGCATGGCCGCCCTGTTCACCAACCTGTCGCTGTGGATCGGCGCGTTCATGCTGATGATGATCTTCCGCACGGAGGTCGACACCGCCCGGCTGAAGAAGCTCACCGTGGCCCAGGCCTACCGCGGGCGTCTGCTGCTGCTCGCCGTGCTGGCCGCGTGCCAGGGCGTGGTGGTGGCCGTCGGCAACCTGGTCATCGGTGTGCAGACCGTGAACCCGGTGGTCTTCGTGGGCACCTGCGTGCTCATCGGCCTCTGTTACCTCAGCATCATCTACGGGCTGGTGTCCGCCCTCGGGCACATCGGGCGGGTGATCGCCGTGGTCCTGGCGTTCCTCCAGATACCCGGGGCCTCGGGCATGTACCCGATCGAGATGACCCCCGACTTCTTCCAGGCGCTGCACCCGATCCTGCCGTTGACCTACGGCATCGACGCGCTGCGCGAGACCATCGGCGGCTTCTACCAGGACCACTACTGGAAGGCGATGGGCGCACTGGCGCTGATGGCCGTACTCGCCTTCGTGGCCGGCACCCTGGGGCGCCGCAGCCTGTCGAACGTGAAACGCATGGTCAACCGGCAGCATGCCGCGTCCGGCCTGATCGTCAACGACCAGGTCGAGATCGTGGGCAGCAGCTACCGTCTGACCGACGTCATCCACGCCATGCGTGACCGCGACGCCTTCCGCGACGAGATCGACCACCGGTGGAAGGCGGTGCGCGACAACTACACCACCCTGCTGCGCGCCGCCGTGATCGCCGGCGTCGTGGGCGTGGTCGCCCTGTGCGTCCTGTCCCGGGTCTACTCCGGGGAGAAGGCGGTGATCTTCGGCCTGGCGTGCCTGTGGGGTCTGATCATCGTCGGCGTGATCGCCGCGCTGGAGTACGTGAAGCAGAGCTTCGCCCACGTCCAGGAGCTCACCGACCTCTCCGAGGAGGAGCTGCGGGAGGCCGCCGCCGCCCAGGCCGAACGGCACAAGACCTACTCCCTGGACGATGACGACGCATGAGCAACGCCCTGAGCATCCTGCGCAGCGACCTGCGCGGGCTGCGCAACAACGTGATGTCCTCCGTGGTGGTCGTGGGTCTGATCCTGATCCCGCTGCTGTTCTCCACGTTCAACGTGCTGGCCAGCTGGAACCCCTTCGACAACACCGACCAGCTCAAGATCGCCGTGGCCAGCACCGACGAGGGCCACGAGAGCGACCTCGCCTCCCTGAAGATCAACCTGGGCGACCAGGTGCTCTCGCAGCTCAGCCGTAACGACCAGATCGACTGGGTCATCACCGCCGAGGACGAGGCCATCGAGGGCACCAAGGCCGGCGACTACTACGCCGCCATCGTGCTGCCGCCCACGTTCAGCACCGACATGCTGACCTTCTACGTGGAGGGTTCCGAGCCCTCCACGCTGGACCTGTACACCAACGAGAAGAAGAACGCGCTGTCCACGGTCATCACCTCCCAGGGTGCCGAGGGCATGATCTCGCAGATCAACGAGACCTTCACGCGCACGATCAGCAGCGTGGGACTGGGCCTGGTGTCGTCCCTGGACGACTACCTGGAGCAGGACGACACCCAGGCCGCGATCCAACGCGTGGAGTCGCGCGTGGAGAACGTGAGCACCCGCCTGCACTCCGGCGCGCAGACCGTGCGCTCACTCACCGGCCTGCTGGACACCTCCATCCCCCTCGTGGAGGGCGCGGGCAACATCGTCGAGGCCGCCGGCGGGCAGTTCGACGACCCCTCCAGCCAGGCCGGCGACGGTGCCGGCGCCGCCAGCGACCTGGACTCCACCCTGCGTGGGGCCACGGACTCGCTCGAGACCGCGCTGGACGCCACGGGCCAGAGCTACGCCGCCGTCGGTGAGCGTCTGGACGAGCTCTTCGACAGCGCCGACGCCACCAGCACCAGCACCGCGTCCACCTTCCGCACCATGGCACAGCGCGTGCAGGAGCAGGTCGACTTCTTCCAGTCGCTGCGCGACTCCCTGGAGTCCAACGTGTCCGGCGTGCTGCCGGACGTGGCCGAGCCCGGCTACGAGCGCGTGCTCTCCCGCCTCGACGCCGCCATCGACCGCAGCACCGACCTGCACGACAGCCTCGCGCAGACCGCCGAGGACATCGAGGCCGGCACCAGTTCCTCGGAGTCCTCCCGGCAGGACAGCCGCGACGCGATCTCGCGGGCGCGCGCCGCCGTGGACGACGCCGTGACGTCCTACCGCGAGGACCTCAAACCCCAGCTCGATTCGCTGGGCGAGACCCTCGACTCGCTGGGCGACAACATCTCCAGCGTGCGCGAGGACCTGGGCGACATCCGCGGCACGATCTCGGACTCCCCCGGGTCCGTGGGCGAGGCCCTGGCGCGCACGCGCGACGCCACCGCCACGATGGCCGACCGCCTCGACGAGCACGCCGACCGTTTCTCCGAGCTGCAGCAGGCCCTGGCCACCGCCGGCGACACCGGCGACTTCTCCCGCCTCGCCGAGGTCGTGGGCTCGGACCCGGAGGCGCTGGCCTCGCAGCTCGCCGCGCCGGTGGAGGTGGAACGCGACCCGGTGTTCCCCGTCGCCAGCTTCGGCGTGGGCATGGCGCCGCTCTACACCGCCCTGGCGCTGTGGATCGGCGCGACCATCACCGCCGTGCTGGTGCGCACCGGCCTGCCGGAGAAGAAGACCGCCGGGAAGGACGCTGCGGGCTCCGACGGTGCAGCGTCCGGCGGTGACGGCGGTGACGGCGGTGACGGCGACGGCAACGACGCCGCTGCCGCGGCTGCCGGGGAGGACGCTACGACGCAGGACGTCGCGGCGGCCGAGCCGTCCGGCGCGTCCGACACGTCCGACACCGAGCCGGAGTACACGCGGGCGCAGCAGTACTTCGGACGCTTCGGCATTTTCGCGCTGATCGGCCTGGCGCAGAGCACCCTGGCGGTGCTCAGCCTGATCTTCTTCGTGGAGATCGACGCCGCGCACCCGTTCCTGCTGATGATCTGCGGCTGGATCACCTCACTGGTGTTCATGCTGGTCGTGTACACGCTGGTGCTGTCGTTCGGCAGTGCGGGCAAGGCGATCGCCGTGCTGCTGCTGGTGTTCCAGGTGTCCGGTGCCGGCGGTGCGTACCCGCTGCCGCTGCTGCCGCAGTGGTTCCAGAACATCAGCCCGTGGCTGCCCGCCACCCACGCGATCGACGCCATGCGCGCCGCCATCGCCGGGGTGTACCGCGGCGACCTGTGGATCGAGCTCGGACTGCTGCTGCTGTTCGCGGTCCCCGCGCTGATACTCGGCCTGGTGCTGCGCCGCCTGCTCGACGGCTACAACCGCAAGACCACCGAGGCCATCGAGTCGACGAAGATCATGTCGTGAACGTCAGGGTTGGTCTGGCAGTACACCGAACAGCGGTCACTGCCGCGACATGATCGACGATGCTTGACTTGAGGAGTCCCTGAGCAGGCCGAACCTGCTCCTTCCCCTCAAGAACGGATCGTCCCCATGTCGAATACTCCTTCAGACCGCGTCGCCGTCGTCACCGGAGCGTCCTCCGGCATCGGGGCTGCGACCGCCCGGGCGCTCGCAGCGAACGGCTACCGCGTGGCCCTGCTGGCCCGGCGTCTCGACCGGATCGAGGCGCTGGCCGCCGAACTGGACAACGGGTCCATCGCGATCCAGGCCGACGTCACCTCCCACGAGCAGCTCCTCGTGGCGGCGCAGCGGGTGCAGGACGAACTCGGCGGTGCCGACGTCCTGGTCAACAACGCCGGAACCATGCTGCTCGGGCCGTTCTCCGCCGATCGCCACGACGACTACCGCGCGATGGTCGAGGCGAACCTGCTCGGCGCGATCACCGCCACGGAGGTCTTCCTCGACCAGCTCACCGCCGGTGGCGGCGGCGACCTGGTGAACATCTCCTCCGTCGCCGGACGCACCGCGCGCCCCACCAACGGCGTCTACGCGGCCACCAAGTGGGGAGTCAACGGCTGGTCGGAGTCGCTTCGCCAGGAACTGCTGCCGGACGTGCGTGTCCTGCTCATCGAGCCCGGGGTCGTGGACACCGAACTGCCGACCCACATCACCCACGACGCCACCCGCGCCGCCGTCCAGGAGGGCTACGACGCCGCGACGTTCAAGCCGGAGGAGATCGCCGACATCATCGCCTTCGCGCTCACCCGCCCGCGCCACCTCGCCATCAACGAGATCCTGGTGCGGCCGTCCACGCAGGCCGGGTAGCGCAGGGTCACGCGGTCACGCGCCGCGGGCCTCCTCACGGATCTGCGCGACGGCGTCGTTGAAGCCGTCGCCACAGCTGCTCGAGCCGGCGAGGAACCCGACCTCGACGTCGTCGATGCTCTCACCGACCACCTCATCCGGAAGCGCAGCGGCGAAGCGCTCCTGGTACCCGCGGGAGGTGTCGTTGTTGTCCTCCATGAGTTCAGACTCGACGTCCGTGATGACGTCGTCCTCGATGGTGACCGTGAAGTCCATGTGCGACGGCGCCCCGCCGTAGACGCCGCGGGCCGTGTACGTCCCGTCGGCGTAGCCGCCGGTGCTGGTGGGTGCGGCGGTTGTCCTCGGACCAGGTTCACCGTCACCGGCGCAACCAGCCAGTACCGTGGCAAGGGACACCGAGGCTGCGGCACCGAAGGCGGCGCGGGTGAGGATGTGGGACTTCATGGGGGTCTCCTTACAAGAGTTCTAGATGAAGAGCTCGCCGGTGAAGTTGTCCGACCACTGGACGCGGCCGTCGGCGAGCATGCGTACCCAGGCGGCGTCGAACCCGCCCAACCGCCCGGGATCGGCGAGGAACAGTGCGGTGGCGAGCCCGTCCGCCGTGGCGGCGTCGGCGGCGACGACCCACGTCCCGACGACGTCGGTCACCGGTGTCCCGGTGCGTCCGTCGAGGATGTGGTGCAGGCCCTCGCCCCAGGTACGACGGTTTACCGCCGAGGCGCAGAGCGCCGCGTCCTGTAGCGCGACGGTGCCGATCACGCGCCCAGGGCGCGTGGGATGTTCCAGACCTGCGACGACCGGCTCCGATCCGACGTGTCGGACGTCCCCGCCCCCGTCGACCAGTGCGTTCTCCACACCGGCATGCCGCAATAGGTCGGCGACCAGGTCGACCAGGTGCCCTTTTCCGGCGGCCCCCACGTCGATCACCACCGGACGCTCGGTGACCAGCATGTTTCCGTCCCCCGTCCGGCGGACGTCACGCGACCAGTCGTCCGGCGTGCGTGAAGCGAGACCGTCTCGGTCAGGGACCAGGGAGTAGCCGGCGTCGTAGCCGAGCAACTCCAGATCGCGGCCGACCAGCGGATCAACCGCCCCACCGGTGGCGTGGAAGAGACGGTCGTAGAGGTCCAGCAGAACCACGTCACGCTCGGGAATGCGGAAGCCTCCCCCAGCATCCGCACGCGCGATCTCGGCGACGAGGGAGTCGGCGCGGAACCGCGACCACGCCCTGTCGACGTCCTCACACAGGGACAGGACGTCCTGGCGCAGCGCGCCGGTCAGCGGTTCGTCGGTGGTGACGCGCCAGCCGGTGCCGATCGCGTCGAAGGCGAACACCGTGCGTCCCATGGGTCCGTCCTGCGGTCAGGCCTCGGGGATGTCGCGCCCGAACGCCTCCGTGGTGATGGACTCGGGGTCGGGTCCACCGCGGACCCCGGTGTCGAGGCCGTTGACCTTGGCGAGGTCGGCGTCGGTCAGCTCGAAGTCGAAGACGTCGAAGTTGGCGGCGATGCGCTCCGGGTTGACGGACTTCGGGATCGCCGAGCGCCCCTCCTGGAGGTGCCAGCGCAGCATGACCTGCGCCGGGGTCTTGCCGTACTTGTCGCCGATCTCGCCGAGCACCGGGTCGTTGAAGGTCGAGCGGTCGGAATCCCCGCGGTAGCTGGTGATGCCACCCATCGGCGACCACGCCTGGGTCAGGATCCCGTGCTCCTTGTCGGCGGTCTGGACGTCCTGCTGGGTGAAGTACGGGTGTACCTCGACCTGGTTGACTGCCGGGACCACGTCCGTCTGCTCGATGAGGTCGCGCAGGACCTCCGGCATGAAGTTGCTGACGCCGATGGCGCGCACCTTCCCGTCCGCCAGGAGGGTCTCGAGCGCCTTGTACGCCGCGACGGTCTTGTCGAACTCGGTGGGCATGGCCTGGTGCAGCAGGAGGAGGTCGATGGTCTCGACGCCGAGCTTTCCGGCGCTCTTGTCGAAGGCGTGGAGAGCCTCGTCGTAGCCGTAGTCGCTGATCCACAGCTTCGTCTCGACGAAGATGTCGGAGCGGTCCACGCCCGAGCGGCGAATCCCCTCCCCCACCTCGCGTTCGTTGGAGTAGGCCGCTGCGGTGTCGATCAGCCGGTAGCCGACGCGCAGCGCCTCGGCCACGGAATCTGCCGTGGTCTCCGGCGGGGTCTGGAAAACGCCGAAGCCCAGTGCGGGCATCTCGACGCCGTTGTTCAGAGTTACGTTGGTGGTCATAGCTACCGACGGTAGCGCGGGTTCGGGACGTGAGGCAGTGACTGTGAGTACACCCCTCCTACAGGAACACCCCGCCGACGATCACGACCACCGCGGCAACGACCATCAACCACCGGCACGCCTGCTGCACCGTGGAGTCCGCGACCGGCATGAGCAGCGTGCGCGGGCCCGGCTCGCCGATCCCCGTTCGCTGCAGGGGACGCGCGCGCTGGGACGCGTCGTCGATCAGCCCCACCACCAGCGGCAGGACCGTCGCACCCCGGGAACGCCACGTGTCCACGTCCACCCCGCGGGACGCCTGGACCTGCCGGATCGTCCTCCACCGTTGCTGCGCTATCGGCAGCAGCCGCACCACCGTGCCCACCATGTAGACCAGCGGTGCCGGCACGCTGAGCTGGAGTCGCCGCATCAGGGCGTCGGCGTCCACGAAGCTGCCGAGCACCAGCCCCGCACACGTCATCGCCGCGAAGCGTAGGCCGAGGTCCCAGGCGATCCACGCACCGTCCGACGTGACCGGGATCAGGAACCGGGCGACCTCCACGTCCCCGAAAGGCACGTAGATCAGGGCGTACGACAGGAACGCCGGTGCCGACAGCACCAGGCCGGCGACCAGCGCACGGCGCTGGCGGCGTCCTCCCGCGCATGTGAGCACCACCGCGAGCAGCAGGAACCCGGCGGAAACCCACGGATCGTGCACCACCATCGCCGTGATGATCGAGCACACCGCCGCCGTCAGCGGGGTAAGCGGACTCACCGGACTCATGCCGTCGCAGGGACCTTCCGCGCCTCGGCGGTGTCCGGGTCGAATGTCCTGAGCGAGCGCTCCGGCAGCGACCGCACCACCACCCACACCACAAGGAAGACGATCACCTTGTCCAGCGGGTCCGAGGTCCACGACTGCAGGAAGACCGCCGTGGTCTGCGACGCGCCGAGAGACTGGTAGAAGCTCACCAGCAGGCCCGTGCCCGTGCCCGCCGTGCCGCCGAAGATGAACGACGCCACCGGCGCGGACACCAGTGCCGACAGGAAACCGAGCACCAGGCCCGCGACCGCGACCTTCCACCACGACGACCGGAACAGCTTCCTGACCAGGCCGGCAGCCAGACCCATCAGTGCGTAGCCGGCGGCGAAGGGGACGATCGTGGGGTTGAACGTGCCCCACACCAATGCTGAAAGCCCACCGGTCGCCAGACCCGCCGCCGGGCCCGCCAGCACACCGACCAGCACGGTGCCGAAGGAGTCGAGGTACAGCGGGATCGGCAGGCCCATCGTGCCCACGACCTGCCCGACGACGATGTTGAGCACCAGCGCCACCGGCATCAACGCCAACGTGCGCACCGGCAGCGTGGGAATCACCACGACCAGGGCGATGATGGTGGGCACCAGGAAGCCGACGAGGGCGATCGTGGTGGAGGCGGAGTCCGCCATGGAGGAGAAGTCGGAGTCCTCCGGCTGATTCAGCACCAGGTAGAGCCAGGTCACCGCGTAGATGACGACGGCGACCGAGATCAGGGTGATGCGCAGGGGGCGTGACAGAGGACGCACGGGGAGGCTCCTGGGTGGGACGGGACGGCGCACGGGGATGCGGCACCGTGGCCGCTCCCCTATGTCACCTCGGAGGACGGCCTGTGGCTGGCTGCTGGTCGGTAGCCCGCAGCCGGTCTGTAGCACGTCCCCTCTTGCCTAGTCGCGGTGGCCGGAGCAAGACGGGGTGCTGGTTGGCCTTGCGGGGCGCGTGTCATGGGTGGCGACGATTACTTTCTCTACAAAACCTTGTGCTCACCCGGGACGGCCGCTATCATCGTCGTATGAAATCGATACCACACCACATGCCAGGAAAGACGTGACCACATGGCGACCATCTCAGAGATCGCCCGTCACGCCGGGGTCGGCGTGTCCACGGTGTCCCGCTACCTGAACGACCACCCCTACATCTCGGAGGACAAGCGGGAGCGGATCCAGGCGGCCATCGAGGAACTCGACTACACCCCCAGCGCGATCGCCTCCCAGCTGCGCACCCGCACCACCCCGAACATCGGGGTCCTGGTCTCACGGATCACCAACCCGTTCTTCACCCAGTTCTTCGACGCCGTCGAACGCGAGCTCCACCAGCACAGTTACCAGGTCATGGTCTCGCAGACCTACAGCGACGCCGCCAGCGAGCGCGCCTTCCTGGACAAGCTGAAGAGCCGGGAGATCGAGGCCGTGATCCTGGCGTCGGTGGAGTCCGCTGCGACGGTCGCCGAGATCGCCGACGCTGTGCCGAACCGGATCGTGGTCCTCAACCAGACCTTCCCCACCCCGAACCTGCAGTCGGTGACCGTGGACCACTACACCGCCACCACCGAAGCACTCGAACACCTCTGGAGCAACGGGGCCCGCCGGATCGCCTACGCCACCGGCGGCCAATTCGGCGACACCCGCCACGGACGGGACCGAAATGAGGCCTACCGGGATTTCCTCACCCAGCATGACCTGCCGCTGGACGAGGACATCATCTTCACGGACCGGCACACGGTCGGCGACGGCGCCGACCTGGCACGCACCGTCGCCGGGCTCGCGCCGGCGCAGCGTCCGGACGCGTTCTTCGCCAACTCCGACGAAGTCGCCACCGGGCTCATCG
Organism: Corynebacterium sp. AOP40-4SA-5; assembly: GCF_052377355.1. Taxonomy (NCBI): domain Bacteria; kingdom Bacillati; phylum Actinomycetota; class Actinomycetes; order Mycobacteriales; family Corynebacteriaceae; genus Corynebacterium; species Corynebacterium sp. AOP40-4SA-5. The sequence goes on along the minus strand of NZ_JBQSWS010000023.1, from coordinate 43,698 downwards.
GCGGACTCGCCGACCAGGGGATCCGTGTCCCCGGGGAGATCGCGGTCATCGGTTACGACGACCAACCGATGGCCCCGTACCTCAGCGTCCCACTGACCACGATCCGCCAACCTGTGGCCGAGATGGCCCGGGCCGCCGTCCTGCGTCTCCTGCGCGGCCTCGACGCGCCCACCGCGGCCGACGGCACCCCTGACCTCGGGAACCTCGACCTCACACCACGCCTGGTTATCCGGGCCTCAGCCTGAAAACACGAAGGAGAACCACCTTGACGACCACCACACCCCAGCAGCCTCTCGTCGCACTCGACGGCCCCGTCCACTGGTGGCAGAAGGAGGTCATCTACCAGGTCTACCCCGCGTCCTTCCGCGACGAGGACGACGACGGCATCGGTGACCTCCGCGGCATCATCGCCAAGCTGCCCTACCTGAAGAGCCTCGGGATCACGATGATCTGGGTCTCGCCGGTGTACGCCTCCCCGATGGTCGACAACGGCTACGACATCTCCGACTACCGTGCGATCAACCCGATGTTCGGCACCATGGCCGACTGCGACGAACTCATCGCCCGGGCCAGGGACCTGGACATCAAGGTCATCATGGACCTGGTTGTCAACCACACCTCCGACGAACACCAGTGGTTCCAGGAGGCGTTGGCCGACCCCACGTCGCCCTACCGTGACTTCTACATCTTCCGGCAGGGCCACGACGGCGGCCCACCGACCAACTGGCGGTCGAATTTCGGTCAGGGATCGTCCTGGACGGAGGTCCCGGGCGAGCCGGGCACCTACTACCACCACGTCTTCTCGCCCAGGCAGCCCGACCTCAACTGGGAGAACCCGGCACTGCGCGAAACGATCTTCGACATGATCAACTGGTGGCTCGACAAGGGTCTCGCCGGCTTCCGCATCGACGCGATCACCTTCATCAAGAAGGACCCGGGCTACCGGGACCTCGAACCCGACGGCAACGACGGCCTGGGCAAGGTCCGTCGCCGGACGGAGAACCAGCCCGGCATCGAGGACTTCCTCAACGAGCTCAAGGACCGGACGTTCTCCCGCCACGACGCCGTCACCGTGGGAGAGGCGTCCGGCGTGCGCTACGACCAGCTCGACCAGTTCATCGGTGACCACGGGTACTTCTCCATGATCTTCGACTTCCACTACGCCGACATTGACGTGGAGTCCGGTTCGGAATGGTACCGGCAGGTCGACTGGAATGTCCCGGACTTCAAGGAGCTGCTGTTCACCAGCCAGATGAAGGTGCAGGAGGTCGGCTGGGCGGCGAACTTCCTGGAGAACCACGACCAACCGCGGAGCGTCTCGAAGTTCATCCGCGACCCTGAGTACCGCAACGGCACCGGTGCGAAGGCCCTCGGCGCAACCTACTTCTTCCTCCGCGGCGTCCCCTTCATCTACCAGGGTCAGGAACTCGGCATGGTCAACGCGGAACGCACCAGCATCAACCAGTTCAGCGACCTCTCCAGCCACGACAACTACCGCCGCGCCCAGGAGGAGGGCTTCTCACCGGATGAGGCGCTGGGCTTCGCCAACGACCGGTCCCGCGACAACGGGCGTACCCCGTTCCACTGGGACGGTTCCGCCACCGCCGGCTTCAGCGACTCCCACGAGCCGTGGCTCGGACTCTCCCTGCAGAGTGACACCCTCAACGTCGCAGCACAGGAAGACGACCCCGACTCCGTCCTGAACTTCTACCGCCGCATGGTTGAGCTGCGGAACGACTCCGGGCTGTCCTCGGAACTGATCTACGGGGACATCGCCGAGATCACCGACGTTCCGGATGACGTCATCGCCTACCGCCGGGGACAGCGGCTGCACGTCTACGCCAACTGGTCGACGCAGGAGCAGACGGTGACCGTTCCGACCGTTCGTGTTCACCTGAACAACCTCGACCGGCTGAAGCAGGACGGCGACACGGTCACCCTGCTGCCCTACCAGGCGATCCTCGTGGAGGTGGACGCACGATGACCGACAACCACCATGCACGCATCGCCCGTGAGATCGTCGACGCACTCGGCGGTCCCGACAACATCCGCTCGGTGACCCACTGCCAGACCCGACTGCGCTTCGTCGTCCGGGACCGTTCCCTCATCGACGACGACGTGGTCGAGAACATCGACGAGGTGCAGGGCGTCTTCTTCGCCTCGGGGCAGTACCAGGTCATCGTCGGCACGGGCACCGTCAACGACGTCTACGCCGCGATCGAGGACCTCGGCGAGGTCAACGCGATCTACGGCAAGGACGATGACGACGAGGACACAGACGACGCCGGGGAGGACGGCGAGAAACCGTCCCTGGTCAAGCGCACGATGGCGATGCTCGCCGGCATCTTCATCCCCATCGTCCCGGTCATCGCGGCCACCGGGCTCTTCCTGGGTCTCCGCGGCGCAGCGACCGATGAACAGGTCCTTGCCCTGTTCAACGCGACCCCGGACGACATCCCGGAGACATTCATGGAGATGACCTCGGTGTTGACCGACACCGTGTTCGCCTTCCTGCCTGCGTTGATCGTCTGGTCCACGTTCCGCCACTTCAAGGGCACGCCGGTCATCGGCATCGTCATCGGGCTCATGCTCGTGTCCCCGATCCTGCCGGACGCCTACGCGGTGGCGGACGGGTCGGAGGACGCCATCATGTTGTTCGACTTCATCCCCGTGGTCGGCAACCAGGGGTCCGTGCTCACCGCCCTCTTCGCCGGCTACATCGGCACACGGTTCGAGAAGTTCTTCCGCCGGCACATGCCCAATGTCGTGGAGCAGATCTTCACCCCGTTCCTCACCATGCTCACCACCTTCCTGGTGATGATCATGCTCGTCGGCCCGATCGTCCACTGGATAGAACTCGCCATGGTCGACGGTGTGGAGTACCTGATCGGACTTCCCCTGGGCATCGGCGGCGCCCTGGTCGGCGCGGCCTACCCGATGATGGTGCTGGTGGGAATCCACCACACCATGATCATGATCGAGACCTCGATGCTGGGCAACACCGGGCTCAATCCGTTGATCACGCTTGCCGGCATGTACGGATTCGCCAACCTCGGAGTGGCGCTGGCGATGTTCCTCCGCGCCCGCTCCGACAAGGCGAAGGCCACGTCGATGGGCGCATTCATGTCCCAGCTGTTCGGCGTCTCGGAGCCGACGCTGTTCGGTATCCTCATCCGCTACAACCTGCGTCCGCTGATCGTGACGGTGTCCGTTTCCGGCGTCGCCGGCGCGTTCCTCAGCCTCCTGCATGTCCAGGCGAACTCCTACGGGCTGGCGGTCCTGCCGTCCTACCTGATGTACATCTACGACACCCGCGCACTGCTGCTGTACCTGGTGGTCTCCGTGCTCGCCGTCGCCGCTGCGTTCATTGCGACGAACCTCTTCGCGATCCCGAAGGAGATCCTCGTTCCCGACGGAGAGAAGGACGACGGAAAGGACGAGACGGCCACCGTCGTGGCCGAGGTCGCCGACGTCGCCCCGAACACGGTCTACTCACCGGTTCGGGGGACGACCACGGCGTTGAGCGAGGTCAACGATCCCGTCTTCGCCTCCGGGAAGATGGGTGACGGACTCGGCGTGGTCTCCGACGAAGACGGGGTGGTCAGTGTCTACGCGCCGCAGAGCGGAAAACTGAAGGTCGTCGCCGACACCGGTCACGCCTACGGCCTCAAGACCGATACAGGGCTGGAGGTACTCGTGCACATCGGCATCGACACCGTGAACCTCAAGGGTGCACCGTTCGAGACTGCCGTGACCCAGGGCGAGACCGTGCGGCAGGGGAGCCTGCTCGGCACGTTCGACAAGGACGCCATCGAGGCCGAGGGGCTCGACACGACCGTGGTCGTCATCGTCACCAACACCCGGAAGATGGAGAGCGTGACTCCCGTCAGCGTCACCGGGGAAGACGGAGTTCCCGTCCTGGCGGGCACATCAGTGATCACCGCGACCCCGAAGGACGCGATACCGTCCGGTGTCACTTCCTCCGTCACGGAGGGCGCCTAGCCATGCAGCATCCGCGGCCCCGCCACCACCTCACCCCGCCCACCGGTCGGCTCAACGACCCGAACGGGATGTACCTCGACGGCGACGTCCTGCACGTCTACTACCAGCACGACCCCGGTTTTCCGGAAGCGCCGAAACGCACCGGGTGGGGCCACGCGACGACCTCGCTCACCGGCGAGGGCCGAGGCGTCTGGCACCACCTGCCGGACGCGCTCTACCCGGACGCCTCCTACGACCGCGACGGGTGCTACTCCGGATCTGCGGTGGTCGTGGACGACCGCGTGCGGCTGTTCTACACCGGGAACCTGAAAGTCGAGGGGCAGCGTCTCCCCACCCAGAACCTGGTCGAGGTCGACCACCCCGATGGCCCCGAGGGAGGCTTCCACCACCGGTCCCCCTCGAACCCGGTGATCGACGGCCCGGAGGAGGGCTACACCGGCCATTTTCGTGACCCCCAGATCACTGCCGAACCGGGCACCTCCGGCGAGTGGCGGATGCTGCTCGGTGCCCAACGGGAGGACGGCACAGGTGCCGTGGTCCGCTACTCGTCGACAGACCTGGAAAAGTGGTGTTTCGACGGGGAGATCGAGTTCGACACCTCCCAGGCGATGCCCGGTGATTCACCCGATGTCATCCCCGGTGGCTACATGTGGGAGTGCCCGAACCTGCTCACGTTGCAGGACTCCGGGACCGGGGAGCGCCTGGATGTGCTCGTCTTCTGTCCGCAGGGTCTCGAGCCGGTGACCGTCGACGGCGTCACCCACTACGCCAGCTCCGACCAGTGCGGCTACCTCGTCGGACGGATGCGCGGCACCACCTTCGAGGTGGTGCGTGGATTCAGCGAACTCGACCACGGACATGAGTTCTACGCCCCACAGGCCGTGGTCACGACCGAGGGTGACCGTGCTGTCCTCGTCGGCTGGATGGGGCTGCCCGGGCAGGACGACCAGCCGACGCTGGCCGACGGCTGGGTGCACTGCCTCACGGTGCCCCGGGTGCTGAGGCTGTGTGACCGTGGCCTGTACCAGGAGCTGTTCCTGCCCCCGCAGGACACCGAACCGGACGGTACCTTCGGCCGCACGACCACCCTGCGGCGGCAATTGGGGACGACGCCTGCCCACCTGCGCGTGGACACCGGTCCTACGTCCGGGGTCGAGATTCTCTGGGAACCCGGGCACCTGACGGTGGCTCGAGGCGATGACACCAGGACAATGGCCTGTCCGCCCGGTGAACTCACCGTCCTCGTCGACGCCTCCACGGTGGAGTTGACCGCCGGTGGCGGAGCAGTGGCCTGCGCCCTGCGCTCTTTCCCTGAGCCCGCATCCCGACCTGTCAGCTAACTCATGCCCGGCTCACCGACGCAGGATGCTCTCATCCTCGAGATGCCCGATCTCGCGGTCACCCACCTCGTCCTCCAACTCAACCAACAGCGAGGCAGCCCGTCCCACGTCCTCACACGCTGAATGTGCCTCGGGAATAGTGCCTACGATCGTCGCGACGAGGATCTCATCGGAGTCCTCCTGCACGGCCGCACGCGTCCCGTAACAACTGGTGGTCCCCGCCGTGAAATGCACCCGGAGACTCGTCGCTCCGACCTCCTCGACGGACTCCCACTGGACGATGCGCTCGTCGGTCATGTCATCACGCGGTTCATCGTCACCCGCGTCCGTTACGGAGCCCGACCCGCCTCCCTGGTCGTTCCGATTCTCCACAGAACATCCGAGCAGCAATGCGGGAAGCAGCAACACTGACAGGCATTTGAGGCGGGACATTTTTCACTCCGTAGGGATTGCGGTTCGCTACACTCACTGCAGTTCCTTGTGAGCCACACTACCTACTTTTGCTGGCAACACAATGGCTCGGTCACGAACCATTCCTGCAGCCAGACAGCGCACTAACGGTACCTAACCTGCGCTGCGGCGAGGAGTCTGCAGAGAGACCTGAACAGGCCGTGCGCCAGGCGACATGAGCGAAATAACGTGATGGACTTGACAGACTAAGCGGTCTACTGGTTACCTTGGGCGCGAAGCAGTCGACGAGAGTCGAGTTCCCCTCCTGGAGCCCCGGACGAGGTGGAACCTGCGGTGATGAACCGCAGCATGTGGTCTGCCGTTCACGGTCGTCATCAGCGCTATCAGCGCTAACCGCGTCTCCGACGCGAGCACCGTGTCCGCGCGTTCCCGGGGCGTACCCCGAGGCGCGGCTAGAACTCTTCTAGGGCCCCACATGTGACTCACCGGCCGACGGCGAGAACCGTACATCCACATGTGAAGGATCATTTGTGACCGCACAGATCAACGCCACCGTCGCCGGGGTTCCGCGCATCGGCCCGAAGCGCGAGCTGAAGAAGGCCCTCGAGACCTACTGGAAGGACGCGTCCACAGGACGCAACCTGGCCACCGTCGCCACCCAGCTGGTCAACCAGCAGGCCGACAACCTCACCCAGGCCGGCCTCGACTCCGTGCCCACCATCGGCCGTAGCTTCTACGACTCGATGTTGGACACCTCCGCCCTCCTCGGCGCCCTGCCGACCCGCGTCGCCGACATCGACGACCACGGCAACGACGGACTCCCCGCCTACATCGACCGGCTCTTCACCGCCGCCCGCGGCACCGCCGGCCTGCCCGCCAGCGCGATGACCAAGTGGTTCGACACCAACTACCACTACATCGTCCCGGAGCTCGCCGCCGACACCGAGTTCCGTCTCGACGACGCCGCCCTGCTCGCCGACCTCGGCGACCAGGTCACCCGCGGCACCGTCGCGCGTCCGGTCATCATCGGCCCGCTGACCTACCTGGCGCTCGCCCGCACCACCGACGGTTCGGACGCCCTGGCCCACCTCGAGGAGATCTTCGAGGCCTACGCCCGCCTGCTGCCGCGCCTGGCGGACCGCGGTGCCACCTGGGTCCAGTTCGACGAGCCCTACCTGGTCACCGACGTGGACAAGGACGACGCCCGCAAGGCCGACCTCCTGGCCCGCACCCGCGCCGGCTACGAGAAGCTCGTGGCCGCCGCCGGCGAGACCAACCTGCTGGTCCAGACCTACTTCGGTGACGGCGACCTGGCCGTCAAGACCCTCTCCGGCATCGGCATCGCCGCCTTCGGCGTCGACCTCGTGACTGGACGCACCGACGAGCGTCAGGCCGACGACACCAACGTCGCCGACGCCGACCTGCTTCCGTCCTGGACCGGCGACGAGGAGATCCTCGCCGGCGTCGTCGACGGACGCAACATCTGGCGCACCGACCTGGCCCGCGCCCTGGACACCCTCAAGGCCCTCGCCGCACGCGGCCCGGTCGGCGTGTCCACCAGCTCCTCCCTGCTGCACGTCCCCTACTCCCTCGCCCAGGAGACCAGCCTCGACGACGACTCCGAGCTGCGCAGCTGGCTCGCCTTCGGCGCCGAGAAGGTCGCCGAGGTCGCCGTCCTGTCCCGCCTGCTCAACGGCACCGAGACCGAGGACGACAAGGCCGCCGTCGCCGAGGCGGAGAAGGCCGTGGCGTCCCGCCGCGCCTCCGAGCGCACCCGCAACAGCGCGCTGCGCACCCGCACCGACGCCGTCACCGACGCCGACCGCAGCCGCAACCCCTTCGACCAGCGCCGCGAGGTGCAGGACAAGGAGCTCGGCCTGCCGCCGCTGCCGACGACCACCATCGGCTCCTTCCCGCAGACCACCGAGATCCGCCAGGCCCGCGCCAAGCTGCGCAAGGGTGACTTCACGCCCGAGCAGTACCACGAGGCCATGGTCAACGAGATCAAGGACGTCGTCGACCGCCAGGAGGCCCTCGGCCTCGACGTGCTCGTCCACGGCGAGCCCGAGCGCAACGACATGGTCCAGTACTTCTCCGAGCAGCTCGAGGGCTACCACTCCACCGACCTGGCGTGGGTCCAGTCCTACGGTTCGCGTTGCGTGCGCCCGCCGATCCTCTTCGGCGACGTGACCCGCCCGGAGCCCATGACCGTCGACTGGTTCAAGGTCGCACAGTCCTTCACCGACAAGCCGGTCAAGGGCATGCTCACCGGCCCGGTCACCATGCTCGCCTGGTCCTTCGTCCGCGACGACCAGCCGCTCGGCGCCACCGCCGACCAGGTCGCCCTGGCCCTGCGCGACGAGATCTCCGACCTCGCCGATGCCGGCGCGAAGATCATCCAGGTCGACGAGCCCGCCATCCGCGAGCTGCTGCCGCTGCGTGCCTCCCAGCAGCCCGCCTACCTGGCCTGGGCCGTGGGCTCCTTCCGCCTGGCCACCGCCGGTGCGCAGGACGCCACCCAGATCCACACCCACATGTGCTACTCCGAGTTCAACGAGCTCATCGGCACCGTGGGTGACCTGGACGCCGACGTGACCTCCATCGAGGCCTCGCGTAACGGCATGCGTGTGCTGCACGCACTGCGCGACTCCGGCTTCGAGCTGGGCGTGGGCCCGGGCGTGTGGGACATCCACTCCCCGCGTGTCCCCGACCAGGGCGAGGTCGACACGCTGCTGGCCGAGGCACTGGAGGCCGTCCCGGCCCGCCAGCTGTGGGTCAACCCCGACTGCGGTCTGAAGACCCGCGGCTGGGACGAGACCACCGCCTCGATCAAGGTGCTCGTCGCCGCGGCCGAGAAGGCCCGCGCCAGCGTCAACGCCTAAGCACCGCCGCACCACAGCAGCACCGTCTGAGCGCTGCAACGCAGCAACCTCGGAGGTTGGTCATCCCGACCCCCGGGGTTGCTGCCTTATGCTGTAGACATCCTCGGCTTCCCCAACCTCCCCCACGACACGTGAAGGACACGACGGTCCCATGACGAACAACCCGAACCCCAACCCCTACGACGGCGTCCCGTCCTACGGGTCCTACAACAACGACCCCTACGGCCAGGACCCCAACAACCTGGTGCCGAACCCGCGCCCCGGCGCCGGCCGCCGGCTGGGCGCGACGCTGATCGACGGCGTCATCATCGGAATCATCGCGACTGCAATCACCTCTCTGCTGGGCATCGAAACTGCCTCACTCGAGCCTGGCCCGATGTTCACGTCGAGTCTGATCTCCCTGATCGTCTGGTTCATCGCCCGTGTCGGCAGCGAGGTCGCGTGGGGCGCCACCCCGGGCAAGCGACTGCTGGGTATGAAGGTCGTCACCGCCGCCGGCTCGAACCCGGACGCCGTCTCCTCCCTGAAGCGTAACTCCTGGTACGCCGCACAGATCATCCCCTTCATCGGATTCTTCGTCTACCTCGGCCTCGCGATCTTCATCGGCGTCAAGATCTCCAACGACCCGGAGAAGCGCTCCTGGTTCGACAAGTTCGGCGGCCTCAGCGTGATCCGCACCTCGTAGTACCCCGGGATACTCGGTGTCCGGACCTCACGGCCCGATCACTTCCTCAAGACCCCCGGCATATTGATGGTTCTCCCCTTGGGCAACCAACAATATGCCGGGGGTCTGATGCGTTCATCCGCCACCGCAGGTCAGCCACCGACCTTGATCATCCTCGCGATCCCGACAGCGACGGCCCCGAGCAATACAGCGAGCCAGGGCACGATCAACAAGGTTGCGTTCACCCCGGCCACGACGGAGAGTACAAGGCTCGCGAAGATCCCGGTACATCCGAGGTTCGTCCACACCATCATCTGTTCGCCGATGCGGTAGAGCGACTGTGCGTTAGCCTCGGTCACCTCCCTCGGATAATTGAACAGCCGGGGACGCCGCGACAACCAGTCAAGCGCTCCCACCAGGAGCAGCAACACCCCGGCCATGATCAGGAGCGAGTACTTCGGTCCCCAATCGTCGGCCTGTCCCAGCCCATTGAAATGCGTCGGGACGGTGGTTGGCATCGACGGGTACATGGCTAGCGTCAGCACCGCGGTGACGACCGCGGCGACGCCCGTGACACGACGTAGCCACACAGTGACCTGTCCTGTTACATACGTACGTTCCGGTCTCGACGAACTACCGAACAACAGTGCTTCACCTCAAAAATTTCACGGCATTCCCCTCTACAAACTACAGGTGAGCAGGAGCGCAGGCGCATGGTCGCCTCCACACCCACACCGCCGGCGAATCATTCAGGCGGCAGCGTAATCCCCTGCAATCGCCAACCGTCCGCGCTAGGCTGGCTTCAGCACCGCACCGTGGTTGCTGGGCGCGTCCGGTCTTCCGGGGTGTTCCCGATTGAACTGGTGCGGACCGCTACGGTAACGCCTGACCAGGCGGGGGTTCGAGTCCCCACACTCCTTGAATGGGTTGCCGTCGCGCGGAACACTTTCGGCAGGAGCCTGCGGCCCGGCCCGATCCCGCACCCTGCTTGATCCAGGGTGCGGGGGACGCCCCGGTGCCCCGCCCCCGCCGGACCCGCCCGGCGGCAACCCCTCCAACTTTCCTCGACAACCACGGTGATCACATGGGTTTCCTCCGCTCCCGCCGGAACACGTCCGGCGCGTCCTTCTACATGCCCCTCTCCAACGCCACGGGGTGGCAGCCGTGCACGCTGCGCTCGCCCGTCGCCCTGCCGGGCCACGCCGTCCTGCGGCAGCGGGAAGGACGCATCGAGCGGTTGGACGCCCGGGCCGTCGCGCGTCCCGGCGACCGTTTCCGCCAGGTCGACCGCCGTCGCCGGCTGATCACCGTGCACCCGCAGACCGTCCCCACGTCCGACGCCCTTCCGGTGACCCTCACCCTGGCGATGTCGGTGCACACCGTGGACCCGGTCACCTACGTCTCCGCCGCGCAGGGCCCCGACGAGGAGATCTACCTCGCCGCCCAGATCGCGCTGCGTGAACTCGTCGCCACCCTGCCGCTGGAGGACTTCGCCGGCTCGCGCATCGACCTGTCGCCCGTGCAGGACGCCCTCGGCGACACCGCCGCGTCCGTCGGCGTGGCCGTCGACTCCGTCCTGCTCAAGGACGTCAGCCTGCCCGCCGAGTACTCCTCGGCACTGCAGGAGGCCGTGGTGTCCAAGGTCCTCGCCGAGAATGACCTGGAGCGCGCCCGCAACGAGGTCAAGACCACCCGCGCGCGTCTGGCCAGCGCGAAGGTGCTGGAGCAGAACCCCGTCCTGGCGAGGATCCGCATGCTCGAGGCCCTGCCGCAGGGCTCGACGATCGAGGTCCGCCCCGACCAGGTGTAGTCCCCCGTCCCTCCCCCGGGAACTACTGTGGAGGCACAGGACGGTCCGGAGGTCCGCGATCCCCACGTCGGCTGACTACCGCGCGTGCGCTCACCCCGGTCGTCCCAGGCAGAAGCACCAGTCGAGCTTGAGAAGAGCTGCTGTGCTCCACGACTTGAGACGAGGGACGACTCCCATGAAGATCGCGTTGTTCGCGACATGCATCGTCGACGCCATGTATCCCGAGGTGGCGAAGGCGACCGTCGACATCCTGGAACGGCTGGGGCACCGGGTGGTGTTCCCGGAGCGTCAGGCCTGCTGCGGCCAGATGCACATCAACTCCGGCAAGTTCACCGACGCCTACCCGGTGGTCCGCAACCACGTGCGTGCCTTCGAGGACGCCGACTGGGACTACGCCATCGCCCCCAGCGGCTCCTGCGTGGCCTCGCTCGGCCACCAGCACCCGATGATCGCCGACTACAACGGCGACGCCGACCTGGCGTCCCGCGCCACCGGCATCGCCGAGCGCACCTACGAACTGTGCCAGTTCCTCACCGACGTCGAGGGCGTCACCGACGCCTCCGCGCAGCTCGGCAGCTGGTTCCCGCACACGGTGGCCTACCACCCGTCCTGCCACGGCATGCGCCTGCTGCGCCTCGGCGACCGGCAGCGCGACCTACTGGCCTCCGTGGACGGCCTGGAGCTGCGCACCATCGGCAACGAGGACATCTGCTGCGGTTTCGGCGGCACCTTCTCCGTGAAGAACCCGCAGGTCTCCGGCGCGATGCTCGGCGACAAGGTCGAGGCGGTCATCTCCACCGGCGCCTCGGTGTGCACCGGCGGCGACGTGTCCTGCCTGATGCACATCGGCGGCGGGCTGTCGCGCACCGGACGCCTCGTGCCCGGCGAGGGACGCGTCCCCTCCGCGGTGCACCTGGCGCGGATCCTGGCGTCCACCAGGGAGAACCCGCTGCTGCTGGAGGACCAGGGCGCCACGGTCACCGGAGGTGAGCTGCGATGAGTTCACACACCGTACTGGGCATGCCCACCGTCCCCGGCCACGGCAACCTGCTGGAGACCCACCCCTTCCCCGAGGTCGCCGAGCACGAGCTCGGCAACGTGCAGATGCGCGGCAACCTGCAGCACGCCACCCAGACGATCCGTGGCAAGCGGGCCGCCCGGGTGGACGAGATGCCGGACTGGCAGGCGCTGCGCGACGCCGGCTCCGCCGTCAAGCAGGACGTGATGTCGCGTCTGCCCGAGCTGCTCCAGCAGTTCGAGGAGGCGTTCACCGCGCGCGGCGGCCACGTCCACTGGGCACGCGACGCCGAGGAGGCCAACCGCATCGTCGAGGGCCTCATCAAGGAGAACGCCCCGCTCACCGAGGACGGCGTGCGCGAGGTGATCAAGGTCAAGTCCATGGCGACCCAGGAGATCGGGCTCAACGAGTACCTTGAACCGCGCGGCGTCAAGGCCTTCGAGACCGACCTCGCCGAACTGATCGTGCAGCTCGGCGGCGACAAACCCAGCCACATCCTGGTCCCGGCGATCCACCGCAACCGCGACGAGATCCGCCGCATCTTCCTCAACGGCATGGAGGACGTCGACCCCGACCTCGACAACAACCCCGAGCACCTCGCCGAGGCGAGCCGGCGTCACCTACGCCGCAAGTTCATGGAGACCAAGGTGGCGATCTCGGGCGCCAACTTCGGCATCGCCGAGACCGGCACCCTGTCCGTGGTCGAGTCCGAGGGCAACGGGCGCATGTGCGTGACCCTGCCGGAGACGCTGATCACGGTGATGGGCATCGAGAAGCTGCTGCCGTCCTTCCAGGACCTGGAGGTGTTCATGCAGCTGCTGCCGCGCTCCTCCACCGGTGAGCGGATGAACCCCTACAGCTCCTTCTGGACGGGCGTGACCCCGGGCGACGGCCCGCAGAACGCCCACGTGATCCTGCTGGACAACGGGCGGACCCGGGCGCTGGCCGACGAGAACGGGCGGCAGGCCCTGCACTGCATCCGGTGCTCTGCCTGCATGAACGTGTGCCCGGTGTACGAACGCGCCGGCGGCCACGCCTACGGATCGGTGTACCCGGGCCCCATCGGTGCGATCCTCACTCCTTTGCTCACCGGGGTGGACGAGTCCGCGAACGGCTCGTTGCCCTACGCGTCCTCGCTGTGCGGCTCCTGCTACGACGCCTGCCCGGTGAAGATCAACATCCCGGAGATGCTCACGCGTCTGCGCAACGAGGACCAGGAGGTCAACCACGGCGGACCGGTGCCGTCCACGCAGCTGGACGCGGCGTTGGACGGCGCGAAGTGGCTGATGAGCGACGGCCGACGCATGGGCCTGGCCGAGCGCGCACTGCCGCTGGTGCACAAGGTCACCCCGTCGTCCGGGATGACCTCGCTGCCCGGTGTCGCCGGGATGTGGACCAGCTCGCGCGACATCCCCCAACCACCGGCGGAGTCCTTCCGCAGCTGGTTCCGCAAGCACGAGAAGGAACAGAAGGAGACCGACCGGTGACTGATTCACGCAATGACGCCCGTACCGAGGTGCTGGCCCGTGTGCGCTCCTCGCTGGGGCTCCGCGACGGGCAGGACAGTGCCGGGACGGTGGACGTGCCGCGTGCCTACCGCAGGACGGGGACGCTGGATGCTGCCGGCCTCGTCGACCTGCTGGTCGACCGGCTCGAGGACTACGACGCCACCGTGACGCGCTGCGACGGCACGTCCGGGGAGATCGCCGGGGCCGTCCGCCACTTCCTGGACAAGGCCGGCGAGAACACCGCCGACCACCGTGTCATGGTGCCCGCCGCCCTCGACCACGACTGGGTGTCCACCCTGGACGCCGAGATCCTCGACGACTCCACCGAGGCCCCGGTGGGACTCGACGAGATGAACGACGTGTCCGCCGTGGTGACGTCCTCGGCGGTGAGCGTGGCGGACACCGGCACGATCATGCTGGTCGGCCCGGAGTCCGGACGCCGCGCGACGACCCTGGTCCCCGACCACCACGTCGTGGTGGTCAAGGTGGCCGACATCGTGGAGATCGTCCCCGAGGCGATCACCAGGCTGGTCAGCGAGGGGTTCGACGACCACCCGGTCACGATGGTCTCCGGACCGAGCGCGACCGTGGACATCGAGCTGATCCGTGTGCAGGGTGTGCACGGTCCGCGCACGCTGGACGTGGTGATCGCCGGCTAGCGTCCCGCCGCGGCGCACCAGTGGTGCACCTGTGGCACCCAATGCGAGACAGCAACCCCGGAGGTCGGTGTGACCGACCTCCGGGGTTATTGTCTCGCAGTTCCTGATCAGGCGAACCGGGCACCGCGTCCGAAACCACGGCCGAAGCCCTGGCCGAAGTCACGGCCCGTCATGCCCATGCGCAACATCGCCATCCGGCCCATCTCGGCGCGCGGATCCATCCCGTGCTCCTCGAAGCCCTCAGCGCCATTCGGGATGTCGCCGGCCTCACGGTCGCACCACTCGGCACGGTCCTCGTCGGGACGCTCACCACCACGACCGCCGCGACCACCACGCCGGCCCCGTCCACCGTGTCCGCCACGACCGCCGTGGCCACCGAATCCGGGCTCGCCGCCGAAGGGGTGCGGACCGCCGAAACCACGGCCCCGACCGTCGCCGCCACCTTCGCCGCGGAAGTCGCCCCGGAAATCGTCGGGGAACTTCGCACGCACCGCGTCCGACACCCGGTCCAGCAGCTCGCCGAACTGGTCGCGCTCCTCCTCGGACAGCACGTCGAAGGGATCCTCCATCTCCTGGAAGCCTGACTCCGCAGTCCTGCCCTCCTCGGTGATCTCGACGTTGAAGGTGCGACGGTCGGTCTCGTCACGCTTGCGCTCCACGAGCCCGGCGGACTCGAGCTTGCCGAGCAGCTCGCTCAGCGACTGGGGACGAACACCCAGCATGTATGCAAGTTCACGCTGCGGCATCGGGCTACGCAGGGTCAGGATGCGCAGCACCCTGCCCTGACCGGCGCGCATTCCGCCGAATGCCCGGCCCCCGCGACCCATCATGTCCATACGCCGCAGCATCATGGCGAGGTGGGTGAGGCGGTCGGCGAGATCCGGGGACGCCGTAATGTTCGCTGCGTTCTCGGTGTTCTCGGTCATGTCTTCCATGTCCACTCCTTGAGTTGATGCGGTACCTGTTGTTCAGGTACCTGCTGATGTAGATACTACGCAGGTACCTGACAATGTCAAGCGGTACCTTCGCATCTCCTCTTTGCGCAGGCAGCAACCCCAGGGGTTGGTGCCACCATCCCCTGGGGTTGCTGTCTCATCGAGCCGCCGCGGTCACCACCGCGATCCTCACCGCGGGCACATGGGTCAGTCCTCCACGAATCCCTCGTCGCGCAACCAGTCCCAGGCCACGTCGACGGGTTCCTCGCCGTCCACGTCGATCCGGGCGTTGAGGTCGATCAAGGTCTCGTCCTCCAGTTTCTCCGAGACCGGGCCGAAGAGGTCGGCGATCTGCGGGTACTCGTCCATGAGCCCCTCGGCCACCACCGCCGAGAGGTTGTACTTCGGGAAGAACTGCTTGTCGTCCTCGAGGATCTGCAGGTCCAGCGCCTTGATCCGGCCGTCGGTGGTGAACACCTCGCCGAAGTTGCAGGTGCCACCGGCCGTCGCCGCGTAGATCGCACCGGTGTCCATCAACGACTGGTCGACGTCCGCCGGGGTCAGCCCGTAGGCCTCGAGCATCGGGATCAGGCCGTCGTTACGGTTGGCGAACTCCGACTCCACGCACAACGTGCGCTCGGCACGCGGCACCTCAGCCAGGTCGGAGAGCGTCTCCACCCCGAGTTCCTCGGCGACCGGACGGGTCGTGGCGAAACCGTAGGTGTTGTTCATCGGCGCCGGCGGCAACCAGACCAGCCCGTTCTCCTTCTCCTCGTCACGGACCGCCTCGTACTGCTTCTGCTCGTCCGGGATGGGGTCGTCGTGGTTGAGGTAGGTGGTCCAGGCACTGCCGGTGTACTCCCACTGCATGTTCACGTCGCCCTCGACCATGGCCTGACGTGCACTGGAGGATCCGGGAATATTGGTGAGGTCCTTGACGTCCGCCCCGGCGGACTGGAAGAGGATCACCGCCATCTTGCCCAGCAGGACCTGCTCGGTGAAGTTCTTCGAACCCACCGCCACCGTGGCACCGGAGAGGTCGACGTCCTCCACGTCGCCGGCGAGCGTGCCGGTGGGACTGTAGCCGCCGGCGGTGCCCAGGCCACAGGCCGTGGCGAGCACCGCGGAAAGCGCGGTGACCAGGGCGAGGACCTTGACACGGAGGCCCCGGAAGGCACGGAAGCCACGGTGGCCGCGTGGTGCGGCGCGTTCAGTCATGGTGGTCATGGCTCAGAGTCCCTTCGGGGTCAGCGCGACTTCGAGCAGCCGGCCCACCCATTCGACCATCAGGGCCAGCAGGGCGATGAGGATCGCGCCCGAGACCAGGACGTTGAAGCGGTAGAGCGTGATGCCCGTCTGGATCAGTGCACCGAGGCCACCGGCGTCGATGAAGGTGGCGAACGCGCCGGCACCGACCAGCAGGACCAGCGCGGTCCGCGCACCGGTCATGATCACCGGCAGCGCCATGGGGAACTCCACGCGGAAGAGCACCTGCACCGGGGACATCCCCATGCCGCGGGCCGCCTCCACGAGCTGGCGGTCCACACCGGTCAGCCCGGCGACCGTGTTCGCCAGCACCGGCAGGAAGGCGTAGATGCTCAGCGAGAGCACCGCCGTGGGGGTGCCGAAACCCAGCCAGATCGCCAGCAGCACGATGACACCGATGACCGGCGCGGACTGGCCGATGTTGCCGATCAGCGTGGTCAACAGCGAGAGGATGCGGGAGCGTCGGCGGGTGAGCAGCACCCCGACGGGCACGGCCGTGGCCAGCACGATCACCGCACACATCACCACCAGGACGATGTGCTCACGCGCCATGGTCGCCACACTGCCCCACGCCAAGGCGCGGGTCTCGACGTCCCCCAGGTCGGCGGTCTGCCGCCAGGTCACCCAGCCGAGGAAGACGACCGCGACCAGGACGGGGATGCCGATGATGAGGAGTTTGTCCTCCCCGGAGAGCCTGCGCAGCATGTCACCCCACCCCGTCCGAGTTGAGCTTGCGGGTGTAGTCGGTCACGCTCTCGTAGAAGATCACGCCGACGTAGCGGCCACGTTCGGTGACCATCGCACCGCCGTGGCTGGAGACCAGCATCGAGTCCAGGGCGTCGTTCACCGTGGAGCGCCGCTCCACGGTGGTCTCCAGGTCGATGCCCGGACGCGGGACGGTGCCGGCGCCCTGCAGGGCGCGCAGCCAGACCCAGTCGTGGGGACGTCCCCGGTCGTCGAGGATGATCACGCTGTCCTCGCCCGCGGCGTGCACCCGCTCGACGACCGACGCGGCGTCCTCCCCGATGGTGCAGGTCGGGAACTCGTCGAAGCCCACGTCGTCCACCCGCAGCAGCGAGAGCTGCTTGAGCTTGGAGCCGGAGCCGACGAAGTCGGCGACGTAGTCGTCCGCCGGGTTGCCGAGGATCTGGTCCGGGGTGTCGTACTGGGCGATGCGGGCGTGCTCCTTGAGCACGAGGATACGGTCGCCGAGCTTCACCGCCTCGTCGATGTCGTGGGTGACGCACACGATGGTCTTGTGCAGCTCGGCCTGCAGGCTGATCATCTCGTCCTGCAGCCGTTGCCGGGTGATCGGGTCCACCGCGCCGAAGGGCTCGTCCATCAGCAGGACGGGCGGGTCGGCGGCGAGACCGCGGGCCACGCCGACGCGCTGCTGCTGCCCGCCGGAGAGCTCCCGGGGGAAGCGGGCGCGGTAGACCGACGGGTCGAGGCCGACGAGGTCGAGCAGTTCGTCGACCCGGGCGGTGATGCGTTTCTTCTCCCACTTGAGTAGCCCGGGGACCAGTCCGATGTTCTGCGCGACGGTCATGTGCGGCAGCAGGCCACCGCCCTGGATCACGTAGCCGACGTTGCGACGCAGCTCGGTGGGGTTCTTCTTCGTGACGTCCTCGCCGCCGATGCTGATCACCCCGTCCGAGGGCTCGATCAGCCGGTTGATCATCTTCAACGAGGTCGTCTTCCCGCAGCCGGACGGCCCGACGAACATGACGGTCTCGCCCGCGGGGATCGTGAGGTTCAGGTCCTCCACCGCGGCGGCGTCCTGCCCGGGGTAGCGCTTGGTGATGCCGGAGAGTTCGATCTCGGCGCCGGAGTTCTGTCGGTCGTTCGTCATGCGCGGATCCCCTTCGAGGTCGTGAGTCGGCCCAGCAGGACGAGGACGGCGTCCAGGATCAGCGCGACGATCACCACGCCGATCGTCCCCACCAGGGTGTAGTACAGAGCGTTGGCGCTGCCGATCAGGCTCAGACCGGTGAAGTTGTACCCGCCGAGCCCGGGGCCCAGCGCGTAGGCGGCGATCGCCGCGACACCCATCGACATCTGCGCGGAGACCCGCACGCCGGTGAGGATCACCGGCCACGCCAGCGGGAGCCGCACCCGCAGGAAAATCGCGGGGGAATTCATCCCCTGACCGCGGGCGGCCTCGATGAGTTCCGCCGGGACACTCTGCAACCCGACAATCGCATTACGCAGAATCGGGAGGGTGGCGAAGAAAACCACGATGAAGACCGAGGGAAGCGTGCCGATTCCCACCAACGGAATCACCAGGCCGAGCAGGGCCAACGACGGAATCGTCAACCCGATGGCCGAAAGCGCGTTCGCGACCGGGGTCAGACCACGGTAGTTCGTCACGACGACGGCGATGACCAGTGCAATCACGGTGGCGAGGATGATCGCCTGCACGACCAGACTCGCATGCTGGTAGGAGCGGAACAGAATGTCGGTCCACCGTGAGGAAATGAATTCATTCACTGGGTCACGTCGCTTCGTCGTCGGTATGGGATTTTCAGTAGCCTTGAGTGGTGTACGTCACAGACGAACAACGATAGGCCAGCGCACAACCCCGTGCAACCCGGCGCATTTCCCCGATCGGCCCGTCCCGGCGAAATTCACCGCGCTAATGCCGGAAAACCCCGGCTCATGACCGGCGTCGCAGACCCGATCACGGGAGCGCCGCGCGGCGTAGGATTCTCCCCGCCCGCCTGCCGCGGGGCCGATCACGACCATCCCCCCCCGGAGAAGGAGACGACCGCCGTGCCCGAGTACCCCCGGAACCTGCGCCGAAAGGTCCGCGTCCGCCGCGCACTCAACAACAAGACCTACGCGGCCTTCGCCCTCGTCGCCGCGACCGTCGCCGCGTTGGTCTGGGCCAACGTCGGCACCAGCTACGACACCGTGTGGGGCACGGAGGTGGGGTTCACCGTCGGGAACTTCTCCTTCAACCTCGAGTTCAGTGACTGGGTCGACGAGGGCCTCATGGCCTTCTTCTTCCTCATGGTCGGACTCGACGTCCGCCGTGAACTCACCCTCGGCGAACTGCGCACGCGGGAGCGGGCGATCCTCCCCGTCGTCGCCGCGGTCGGCGGGCTGATCGTGCCGGCCCTGATCTTCCTGGCCGTCACCCACGGCGAGGACTACTCGTCAGCCTGGGGGTCGGTGATCTCCACCGACACCGCCTTCGCCCTCGGCATGCTGGCCCTGATCGGGCCGCGCAATGCGCCGCGCCTGCGGATCTTCCTGCTGGCCCTGGCCGTGGTGGACGACATCGGCGCACTGTCGGTCATCGCCGTGTTCTACACCGACGAGCTGAACGTGGGGGCGTTGCTGCTGGGCCTCCTGGGCCTGGTCGGCATCTGGTTCCTGCAGCGCGCGCACATCTGGCGGGTCCTGCCCTACGCCGTGCTCGGCGTGTACACCTGGGCGTGCTTCTTCACCGGCGGCGTGCACGCCACGTTGGCCGGTGTGCTGATCGCCCTGCTGCTCCCGGTCTACCCTCCGCGCCGGTCGGACATGGCGATGGCGTCCACGGCGTTCCACCTTTTCCGGCAGGCGCCGCAGCCCGACATCGCCCGCAACGTCCGCTCGGTGGTCGCCTACACCGTGCCGCTGAACCAGCGGTTGTCGGACGTCCTGCCGCCGTACGTGAACTTCCTGGTGGTGCCGCTGTTCGCGCTGGCCAACGCGGGCGTGGCGCTGAGTTCGGACGCCTTGGGAGACGCCTTCACCTCGAAGCTGACCTGGGGCGTGGTGCTCGGCCTCGTCGTCGGCAAGGCCGTCGGCATCACCGTGGCGTCCTTCCTCGTCCTGCGGTTCATCCCGTCGGCCAGGCTGCCCGGTCTCGACCTGCCCCGCATCGCCGGCGCCGGTGTGCTCTCGGGCATGGGCTTCACCATCTCGCTGCTGGTCGTGGGCCTGGCGATCCCCGACGAGACGCACGCCGACCAGGCGCGCGTGGGCGTGCTGCTGGCGTCCGCCATCGCACTGCTCCTCGCCTGGGTGGTGTTCCGCCTCGGCGACCGCGCCCGGCCGCTGCCGGTGCCCGCCGGCACCTCGCTCACCAGGGCGGTCTCGCCGGAGGGCGACCACGTGCGTGGCCCGAAGGACGCCCCGGCGAGCATCGTCGTCTACGCCGCGATGAACCTCACCTACCGGCACGACACCGCCGACGCGCTGCTCGACGTGCACCGCAAGTACGGTGACGAGCTCCAGCTCGTGCTGCGTCACCACACGACGTCGGACGCGTCGCTGACCGCGGCGCTCGCGCTCGAGGCGGCCGGGGCGCAGGGACGTTTCTGGGACATGCACGACGAACTGACCAAGGTCCGTGGCGAGATCGACAACGACGCCGTGCGGGAGTCTGCCACGACCATCGGTCTGGACGTGGAGGAGTTCGAGGAGAGGATCTCCCGCCAGGTCGACGTGAGCCGGGTCGACGACGACAACCTCGACCTGGAGGACGCCGACGTGGGCTCCGAACCGGTCGTGTACGTCAACGGTTCACGCTTCGACGGCCCGCTGAACGGCCTCGCCCTGGCTGTGCAGGTACGGAAGGTGCTGGACGGGAAGGCAGTGCCCTCACGGTAGTGACCGCGGGGAACGGAACCCGCCGCCGCTCCGTTTGGTTTTTCACTCATGTAAAGTACCAACCATGAGAATCCTGACACTCCCGGGCGACGGCATCGGCCCGGAGATCACCACCGCCACCCTCGACGTCCTGCACCACCTCGACACCACCCGCGACCTGGGCCTGCAGGTCGAGCAGGACACCGTCGGCCTGGCCTCCCTCGCCGCCGAGGGCACCACCCTGCCGCCCCGCGTCCTCGAGCGCGTCCCGCAGGTCGACGGCGTGATCCTCGGCCCGGTGTCCCACTACGACTACCCGCCGGCGTCCGAGGGCGGCGTCAACCCCTCCGGGGCCCTGCGCACCACCTTCGACCTCTACTCCAACCTGCGGCCGTGCCGCACCCGCCCCGGCCTGGCGCAGCTGTCCGTGCTGCGCGACCCGATGGACCTGGTGATCGTGCGGGAGAACACCGAGGGCTTCTACGCCGACCGCAACATGGCCGCCGGCGGCGGCGAGTTCATGCCCGACGAGGACTCCGCCTTCAGCCTGCGCAAGATCACCGCCCACGCCAGCCGTCAGGTCGCCCGCGCCGCCTTCGACCTGGCCCGCACCCGCCGCGGCAAGGTCACCGCGGTGCACAAGGCCAACGTCCTGAAACTCACCGACGGCCTGTTCCTGCGCGAGGTCCGCGCGGTCGCCGCCGACTACCCGGACGTGGAGCTGGAGGAGCTGATCGTCGACGCCGCGGCCGCGCACCTCATCCGCCGCCCGCAGGAGTTCGATGTGCTGGTCACCACCAACATGTTCGGCGACATCCTGTCCGACGAGGCCTCGGAGCTCTCCGGCAGCCTCGGCCTCGCCGGCTCGTTGAACGTGGGCGCGGACATCGCCGTCGCCCAGGCGCAGCACGGCTCCGCCCCCGACATCCAGGACCGCGGCATCGCCAACCCCACCTCCCTGATCCTGTCGGCTGCGATGCTGCTCGACTGGTACGGGAACAAGAAGCACCGGCCGGCGTTGAGCGCCGCGGCCGCCGAACTCACCACCGCCGTCGACGCCGTCCTCGACGACCCCGCCACCCGCACCGGTGACCTCGGCGGAACGCTGGGCACCGCGGAGTTCGCCGCGGCGGTCACCGCACAGCTGGGCGACCGGCCCAACGACCGGTAGACGTCCCTACCTCCCCTTCTCCTCCGCGACCCCGCCGAGATGCTCACCGAGCAGGGCGGACGCCTCGGAGAGGCGTCCGTCCAGCACCAGGTCGGCGATCGCGACGTGCTCGGCGCAGCGCACCTGCGCGCGCGCCGGACGCAGCGTCCTGCGGTACTCCTGCAGGCGGCGCAGCCGGTTGACCCGCGCCACCGAGTCCACGAGGAAGGGGTTGTGCGCGCCGGCGACGAGCACCTCGTGGAAGCGGGAGTTCAGGTCGAACAGCTCCGGTACGCTCACCTGCGCCGCACGCCCGTCGGCCAGGGCGACCTGCTCGGCGCGGCGCGCCGTGAGTTCGGCGACGTCCACCCGGTAGCCGGGCTCCAGCAAGGCGGCGGGCTCCACGATCAGCCGGAAGCGGTGGCTCTGCCGGTAGGCGTCCGACGAGGTCAGCACCTCGCGGAAGCGCCACCCGTAGCCCGGCGCGGGTTCGGCCCACCCCTCGGACGCGATGCGGCGCAGCACCTGCTGCAGCTGCCCGGCGCCCAGGCCGTAGCGTCGCATCAGCGCGTTCTCGGTCACCTGCTCGCCCAGCTCCCCGTCGAGCCGGTCGCCGGCGATCGCGAGGTAGGCGGCCTCCTCCGGCCCCGCGTCCTGCCCGGCGGGCGGAAGCTGCGCGAGGACGTGGCCGCGGCCGTCGCGTCGCACCGTCCCGGCCTCCACGAGCAGCGCCAGCGCGGCACGCACCGGCGTGCGCGACACCCCCAGTTGCCCGGCCAGGTTGCGCTCCACCAGGCGGGTGCCCTCCACGGCACCGTTGCGCCGCAGGTCGTCGACGATACGGGTACTCAGCTGCTCGGCGAGCGGTGTCGCGTCCACTACAGCAGCGTGAGTTCCGGACGGGCGCCGGTGGCGTCGGTGCGGTCCAGGTGCGCGTACTCGTTGAACGACACCAGCTCCGCCCCCACGTAACCCGCCCGCGGGTCCCGCGGCTCGTCGGTGACCTTGATCACCGTCACCGAGGCGTTGTACACCCGCCCCATCAGCGGCGGGACGACCTGACGCGACAGGCCTGACACCGCCGCGGTGCAGGTGGCGATCACCCCGGCGGACGTGGCGACCACCGCACCACCGTCCTGGCGTGCGGATGCTGCGGCGCGGGTCAGTCCGCTGAGCACCGTGGCCCGGAACTGGCGGAAGCTCTCCCCGCCGACCCACTCCCCGATCGCGCCGGCGAGCACCTCGCGCATCACCGGGGCGGCGTCCGGTGCGTCCTCATCGTGCCCCGTCGCCGCCTTCAACCGCGCGGCGGTCTCCGGGTTGCGACGCAGCCACGGCACGACGACGGAGTCGGAGTCGAGCTCCTTCCACGCTGTGTCGGTGACAGGTTCGGCGGCCGGTTCGGTACCGTCCAGCGCCCGGGCGACGGCGGCGGCCGTGTCGTGCTGGCGGTGCAGCGGGCCGCAGATCACCGGCAAGCGTGGGCCACCGTCGAGACGACGGGCCAGGGCCTCGCCCACCGTCGCCGCCTGGCGTCGTCCCAGGTCGGTCAGCCCGTCGTACCGGCTCTGCACCGAGCGTTCGTCACCGGCACCGCCGTAACCGGACATCCCTGCGCCGGCCTGGCCGTGACGCACGAGGTAGATCAGTGCCATCGTTCGCTCCTGTCCCCGGCGGGCGGACCGCCGTCGGCATCTGCGCCACTGCCGGTTGAACAGTGGTTCACTGAGTTTTTCCCCAGGTTATACGATGCTGCGTTCACGAACGGGCCCGAGTCCCGCACCGTGTGCCGGAGCGGGGACGCCGCTACCCGCTGACCGGCACCCCGCGCAGGTCCTTGCGCAGGATCTTGCCGGTGCCGGACTTCGGGATCTCGTCGACGACCTCCACCATGCGGATCTTCTTGTACGGGGCGACCTGCTCGGCGACCCACGCGATCAAGGCGTCCTTGTCCACCGTGACCGGCTCCCCGTCGTGCACCTGGGCGACGACGAAGGCGCGCGGCAGCTCCTCGCCGTCCTCCTCACGGATGAAACCGACGACCGCGGCGTCGGCGACGTCCTCGTGCGTCATCAGCAACGCCTCGAGCTCCGCCGGGGCGACCTGGTAGCCCTTGTACTTGATCAGTTC
This sequence comes from Corynebacterium sp. AOP40-4SA-5, assembly GCF_052377355.1. Classification (NCBI taxonomy): domain Bacteria; kingdom Bacillati; phylum Actinomycetota; class Actinomycetes; order Mycobacteriales; family Corynebacteriaceae; genus Corynebacterium; species Corynebacterium sp. AOP40-4SA-5. Next base: position 19,342 of record NZ_JBQSWS010000023.1, on the reverse strand, counting down.
CTTGGCCCGGTCGACCACGTACACGTTGCCCTCGTGGTCGTACTCCACCACGTCACCGGTGCGCAGCCAGCCGTCGCCGACGAGGGTGTTCTGTGTGGCCTCCTCGTTGTCGAGGTAGCCGAGCATGATCTGCGGGCCACGGACCCACATCTCACCGGAGTCGGACTTCTCGCCCGCGTTGCCGGGCGGCAGGATCTCGCCGAGGGCCTCGTCGGTGAGGTCCACGACCTTGCACTCGGTGTTCGCCACCGGCAGGCCGATGGACTCCAACGGGGTGGTGCCACGGATGCCGGTGTGGGTCACCGGGGAGGTCTCGGTCATCCCGTAGCCCTGCACCACCGTGACGCTGAGACGCTCCTGCACCGCCGCGGCGAGCGCGTGGTCCAGGGCGGCCGCGCCGGAGAGCAGGGTCTTGAGCTTGTCCAGGTCGTAGTCGTCGACCAGCGGGTGCTTCGCCAGCACCACGGCGATCGGCGGGGCCACGAAGGAGAAGTCGATGCCGTGCGCCTGGTGCAGCTCCAGGAAGGTCTTCAGGTCGAACGAGGGCATGGTCACCAGGTGCGCCCGGTTGGCCAGCGTGGTGTTGAGCACCGTGTTCATCCCGTAGATGTGGAAGAACGGCAGCACGGCCATCACCGAGGAGTTGCGGTCCTGCCCGTTCTCGGTGAGCTGCGGCAGGGTCTGCAGGATGTTGGCCACGAGGTTGGTGTGGCTCAGCCGCACGCCCTTGGGCACACCGGTGGTGCCCGAGGAGAACGGCAGGACGGCCACGTGGGACGCCGGGTCGATCGTCACCTCCGGGGCCGGGTGGCCCTGCTGCAGCATCGCCGCCAGGCCCTGCGTGCCGTCGGTGAGGTCGACGATCGCTTCGTCCGACAGCCCTGCCTTTCGGGCGCCGTCGGCGCCGTTGGGGCCGAGCATCTCGACGGTGAACAGCAGGGACGCCCCGGCGATGGTGACCTGCTTGGCCACGTCCTCGGCGGTGTTCAGCGAACCGACGGTGGTCACCGTCGCCCCGGCGCGCAGGATGCCGTGGAAGGCCACGACGAAGGCGTGGGTGTTCGGGCAGTGCAGGGCGACGACGTCTCCCACCCCCACCCCGCGGGCGGCCAGCGCCCCGGCGAAGAGGTCGACCTGCTGGCGCAGCTCACCGTAGCTCACGGTTACGCCGGTGGCGGAGTCCGTGACGGCCGGACGCTCCTCGTCGCCGGGTGCGAGGGTCCCGAAGACCTGGTCGTAGACGCTGATGTCGGGCACGTCGATGCGGGGGTAGGGACTCGCGACTGGCACGGTGGCTCTCCTGGTCTCTCGGCTCTCGCGTCGGCTCCCGGGACCACCGTGCGGTGGCCACGGTCACACTGTTGTGCTTTGAGGATCAAACTACCGTCCGAGGTCCCCCTCCCGCAGCGTATTCGGCCCACCCAGGACCTGCTCGGCGATGACATCCGTCAGTCGCATCCCTGACAGGTGGCCCTACCTGGGGGAAGTCACCGCCAGCAGAATCGGGGGCATGATTTCCGACACCATCGCAGACCTCTTCCAACGCTTCGCGGAGTACGCCGCCTCGGTGGAGCCCTGGCAGCAGTTCCTCGTGATCCTGCTCGCCGGTGCAGTGCCCTTCATCGAGTCCTACCTGGGCAGTTTCCTCGGCGTGGCCCTGGGGATCGAACCGTCGGCCGCCGTCGTCGCCACCGCTGTGCTGGGCAACGTACTCTCCACCTTCGCCCTGATCGCCCTGGCCGCCCGTGCCCGCCGTGCCACCACCTCGAGGCGCGGTGGCGAAAAGACAACGAGCAACCGCCAGCGGAAGATCGCCCGCTACGTCGAGAAACTCGGCGTGCCCGGCGTCTCCCTGCTGGGGCCGATCATCCTGGCCAGCCAGATCACCGGCCCCACGCTGGTGGCCCTGGGCGCGGACAAGCGGGCCGTCTACCTGTTCCAGGGCGTCGCGATCATCGCCTGGGGCGTGCTCTTCGGGTTCTTCGGCGACCTCGTCATCTCCTGGTACCTGTGACCGTGAGCGCAGAGGCGAACCGGGCGGACACCTCGTCCGGGTCCAGTCCGGTGAGGACGCGGGCATTCGCCGGACGTCCCCAGTACGGTCCCACCGCCGTGTCTTCTGTGCCCGCCGCGCCGCCGTCCATCCAGTCGGCGACGGTCGTGCCGCGCAGCAGCGCCGACTCCGCCTCCACGGCGACCGTCGCCGCCCGGAAGTCCGCCCCGACCTCCCCCAGCATCACCATCGCCGCGGCCAGGTCGTGGATCTGCGCGAGGTAGCCGACACCCACCGACTCGTGGAACTCGAAGTAGAACCGCAGTGCGTCGCGCAGCAGGTCCGGCAGCTCACCGGCAAACCCGGCAAGCATCGCCTCCAGACGCTCCGGGGTCAACAGCACCTGCTCGGTCACGTTCAACGGGCAGATCACCGGCGGCACCGCCCCCTCCGGCCAGTTCTCCAGCGCGAAGGACAACGCGTGCGGGTCGACCCACGAGTTCCACTCCGCCGTGGGAGTCGTATTACCCGGGTAGGTGAACGCCCCGCACATCAGCGTCACCTGCGTGCCACGCAGCACCTCCGGGGCGTGCTCCACCGCATAGGCCAGGTTCGTCGCCGGCCCCGCCACCAGCAGGTGGTCCGGGGCGGCACGCCGCCACGCCGCCACCGCCGTCGCAGCGTCCGACGCGTCCGGCACGTTCAGCACATGCGGCGTCCAGTACCCCAACCCCTCCGGGCCGTGCGTCTCCGGCGTGGTCGTCAGCGGCAGCACCCGCGGCGCCTGCGCGCCCGCCACGACCGGCACGTCCGACGCCCCGGCGACCCGCAGCACTTCGAGCGAGTTCCGCGCCGCCAGCGCCGCGGTGGTGTTGCCCGCCGACGTCGTGACCTGCAGATCAATGGCACCCGACCGATGCTTCGAGGCCAACCACACCAGCGCCAACGCGTCGTCGATACCGGTGTCCACGTCGGCGACGACCCGCGTCGGGGCGTCCCGCGCACTCACCGCTGCACCGTCTCCGCCGTGGCGTCGTCCCACCCGAGGGAGAGGAAGGACGCGTCGCCGTCGGCGAACGCCGCGACGTCCTGCACCACCGACGCCAGGTCCCCGGCGTGCCGCCGGAAGTGAGACCGCCGCGTCCGGTACTCCACCACCCAGCCGTTGCCCAGGCGGGCGGCCTGCACGAAGGTGACGTGCCCGACCGCGGACGCCTCCAACGCCGACTTCCCGCCGGCCAACCCCGACTCCACGACCACGTAGGGGATGCCGTCGTCGGAACGCTCCCGCCGGTCGGCGTCCGCGGCGAGCGTGGCGTGCACGCTGCCGGCGTCCACGTGCAACGTCACCGTGCCCACCGACGAGCGCATCCGCAGCCCACGGTCCACCCCGGTCGGGTTCACCCAGATCTGCTCCATGTCGTCGACCATGCACAACCCCAGTTCACAGGCCTTGTCCTGGAGCACGGGGCCCGTGGTCGCCGCCTCGGAGAACGGCAGCACCACGTGCAGCACGTCGTTCGCCGGCACCACCGGGTACTCCAGCACCGTGAAGGAGTCGACCCCGGCGACCCCCACGCCGCCGAAGTCGCAGTGCTCGTCCACCCACGCCGCCAGGGCCGCCACCGACCGCGGCGCAGGACGCCCCGGGTGCGGGTCCCCACCACCGCGGCGGAACGCCTCCGGGTGGGTGGTGGCGCTCATGTCGTCGCCGAGTTCCTCGTGGATCCTGTGCGCCTCGGCGACGAGATCCTCGTCGGGACGGTAGCTGTCACCTGCACAAGGACGGAAGAAGAGGAAGCCGAGGGTCATGCCGACCCATTCTATGGTGATGCGTATCACCGCCGTAAGCATTGGGGTGGTGAACCACCCCCGCCACCGCAGACTAGACTGCCACCCCATGAGAGCAGCAGTCGCCGACCGCCCGGGACCGCTCGACGAGGTCGTCACCGTGGACACCGTCGCCGGGCCCGGCCCGCCCGGCCCCACCGAGCTGACCATCCGGATGACCGCCACCACCGTCAACCCGTCCGACGCCGTGACGGTCTCCGGGGCGTACGCCTCACGCACCACCTTCCCGATGGTCCCCGGTTTCGAGGGCGTCGGCGTCGTCGAGGCCGTGGGGCGCGACGTACCTTCCCACCTGCGGGACCTCGTCGGACGCCGCGTCCTGCCGCTGGGTGGGCCCGGCTGCTGGCAGCAACGCCGCTCCGTGGAGCACTCCTGGTGCGTGCCGGTGCCGGAGGACCTGTCCGACCGCACCGCCTGCTTCTCCTACATCAACCCGCTGACCGCCTCCATGCTGGTGACACGACACTGCGCGGGAGCCTCCTCCGTACTGGTCACCGCAGCGACATCCGCCATCGCCGGGCACCTGGCCGAGCTGCTGACCGAGTGGACGTCGCTGCGCCCGGTCGGACTGGTGCGCGGCACACCGGGCAGCACCGTCGCCGACCCCGAACGGTGGTCCGGCCTGGTCAGCACCGCCGAGCCCGACTGGCGCACGCAGCTACGGTCGCGGTTCGGGACGTCCGGCGGGCCGGACGTGATCCTCGACTGCATCGGCGGGTCTCTCGGCACCGACCTGGTCGACGCCCTGGCCCCCGGAGGCACCCTGGTGCTCTACGGACTGCTCTCCGGTGAACCGCTGCCCATGGACTGCTTCGACGGACGACGCGGAACCCGCGTGGAGATGCTCCGCCTACGCGACACCGTGCACTCCCATCCGCGCCACCTCCTCCCCGAGCTGTTCACCCCGGTCTTCGACCTGCAGCGACGCGGCCTGCTGCACACCCCCGTCTCCGTGGAGACCGGGCTGGACGGACTGCCCGGGGTGCTGGGGGGCGGTGGTGTTGGCGGTGGCGGCAGTGGTTTCGGGCGCGGCAAGATCCTCATCGACCCGTGGGCCTGACCAGCCGTGAAGCTGCTGCACCAGCCCCCATGTCATCTGACTCATGCCCCAGGTCAAGAATCGGCTGTTTCCTGACCTGGGGCATGAGTCAGGTGACATCGCCGAGCCAATACAAGTCAGGGTGACGTCAGTACGGAGTCAATCAGCGCGAGGGAGACGAGGAGAGGCGTTCGGCGATCTCCTCGGCGTCGAGGCACTGGCTGGTGGGGATGAGCAGGCTGTCGCCGTCGTGGGTGAAGGACACCGCGCGTCGGGCCAGACCGGCCGAGCGGGAGTCAGGGCCCTCCCCCATCTCCGGGACCACGAAGTGCTTGGCCTTGCCGCGTCCACCGCGCACCGTGCCCACCGGGATCACCGGGGCGGCCAGGTCCCAGCCGAAATCTCCTCCGGCGAGCACGCGTGCCACCGCGCGGGCACCTCGGGGCAGTCCGAGCGCCGTGGCGATCTCCCCGTAGCCGGTGACCTCACCGTCCTCGATGAGGGCGAGGACCTCCCCGACCTGAGTATGCAGGTCACCCAGATCGCCCACCTGAGCAGCCACTACGAGGACAGGCGTCGGCGGTAGAACACCGAACGCGAGGTCCGGTCGGGGTACACGCGCGGGGCGTCCTCCTCGTGCATCCGCTCGGCGCCGTTCTTCTCCATCGAGCGGCAGGAACGCAGGTTCTCCACGTCCGCACGGAACCACACCTCACGCACCCCTGCCTCGCCGAGGACGCGGTACATCGCGGACTTGAGGTCGCGGTTCGCCGCGCCACCGCGTCCCCGGGCATCCGGCATGACCCAGGTGTAGCCGAGCATCACCGAGCCGGCGTCCTCGTCGGTGTTGTACACGGTGGTGCAGGCCAGCGGCCGGTCAGCAGGCTGCTCACCGGACCACAACGCGTAGGTGCGCTTGGCGGGGTCCGCGATGAACTCGGCCAACGGGAAGGGTCGCACGGTGAAGAAGTGGAAGGTCTCCGCGCGCTGGCCTTCCGGCAACGCGGCCTCGATCGCCGCGGCGTCCTGCGCGGTCACCAGACGCATCTCGCGGCCGTCGCCGGCGGTGAAACGCTCCGGGATCGACGGCCACACGCGGGACCCCATCAGGCCAGGACGTCGTTGATCACGATGGTCTCGTCGCGACCCGGGCCGACACCCACGTAGGAGATCCGGCAGCCGGAGAGCTCCTCGAGCCGGTTGAGGTAGTCCTGCGCCTTGGCGGGCAGGTCGGCGAAGGTGCGGGCGCCGGAGATGTCCTCGTCCCAGGCGGGCATGGTCTCGTAGATCGGCGTGGCGTGGTGCACGTCGGTCTGGCTCATCGGCATCTCGTCGTGGCGCACACCGTCGACGTCGTAGGCCACGCAGATCGGGATCTCACCGATGCCGGTGAGCACGTCGAGCTTGGTGACGAACAGGTCGGTGAAGCCGTTGACCCGGGAGGCGTAACGGGCGATGACGGAGTCGTACCAGCCGCAGCGGCGCTTACGGCCGGTGTTCACGCCGATCTCACCGCCGGTGGTCTGCAGGTACTCGCCCCACTTGTCGAAGAGCTCGGTGGGGAACGGGCCGGCACCCACACGGGTGGTGTAGGCCTTGATGATGCCCAGGGAGCTGGTGATGCGCGTCGGGCCGATGCCCGAGCCCACGCACGCGCCGCCGGCGGTGGGGTTCGACGAGGTGACGAAGGGGTACGTGCCGTGGTCGACGTCGAGCATCGTGGCCTGGCCGCCCTCCATGAGCACGGACTTGCCCTCGTCGAGCGCCTGGTTGAGCTCCAGCTCGGCGTCGATGAGCATCGGGGTCAGACGCTCGGCGTAGCTGAGGAAGTAGTCCACGATCTCGTCGGCGTCGATGGCCTTGCGGTTGTACAGCTTCACCAGCATCTGGTTCTTCTGGCTCAGCGCCCCCTCGACCTTCTGCCGCAGGATGGACTCGTCGAGCAGGTCCTGGGCGCGGATGCCGATGCGCGAGACCTTGTCAGCGTAGGACGGCCCGATGCCACGGCCGGTGGTGCCGATGGCGCGCTTGCCGAGGAAGCGCTCGGAGACCTTGTCCAGCACCTGGTGGTAGGGCGCGACGAGCTGGGCGTTGGCGCTGACACGCAGGCGGGAGGCGTCGGCACCGCGGGCGACGAGTCCGTCGATCTCCTCGAACAGGGCCTCGAGGTTCACCACGCAGCCGTTGCCGATCACGGGCACGGCGTTCTCGCTGAGCACCCCGGCGGGCAGGAGCTTGAGCTCGTACTTCTCCCCTCCGACGACGACGGTGTGGCCGGCGTTGTTGCCGCCGTTGGGCTTGACCACGTAGTCGACCCGGCCGCCGAGGATGTCGGTGGCCTTGCCCTTACCTTCGTCGCCCCACTGCGCTCCGACCACGATGATTGCTGTCATGAGACCTGCCGTCGCTTTCCGTTCCGGTTTATCTTGTGTTGACCAACTGAACAGTGTAGCCGGTCACGTACCCTTGGTCACCATGACGACCGTTGTGCTCGCGTGCGGACCCCGCGCCGCCGATCTCGTCGGCGCGGTGGTCGCCGACGCCGTCACCCTGCCCGACGTGCCGGGACGCCGCGACCTGCGTCTGCTCGACGACCTCGCCGCCGCGCACCTGCCGGTGGACGACACGCCGGGGCTCGACGAGATCGCCGCCGCGCCGGACGTCCCCCACCAGGGGGCACCGCAGTTCGCCCCGCAGCGTCCGGACCGTCCGGTGCGCGTCGTGGTGGTCGGGTCGGACGCGGCGCTCGCCGCGGTGGTCACCCGGCTGATGCGCATCGACGCGATGTGGATCGCGGTCGGGTTCGTGCCGGTGGGCACGTCGGTGGTGGCGCAGAACTGGCAGCTGGGTACAGGGGACACACGAGGGGACGCGCCGGCGGACAATGGTCCGACGGTGGCGGCGTTGAACTTCGCGATGACCGCGTCGGTGCGCCCCACCGCGGTGGTGCGCGACGACTCCGGCATCGTCACCCTGGGCTCGGCGGAGATCTTCCGCGCCGGTGAGGAGATGGTCGGCGAGATCATCGTGGACTCGCAGACCCTGTTCGCCAACACCGGCTCACGGCGCTGGGACGGCCGGGCCGGCGCGTTCGGCGCCCGACTGGTGCCCACGGTGGACGCCCCGGGGCTGGCCGCCACGCGCCTGCTCACCCCGTCGGTGTGGGACGACGCGGCGGCCGCGGTCACGCCGCGGCGTCGCCTGTTCCGCCGTCCGGCGGACCTCGGCGAGGTCGACCCGGACGCGGTGCTGTCCGGGCGTGCACTGCAGGCCGGGGGCGTGGAGCTCACGGTGGTGCGCGACGGGGTTGCGCACCCGCGGACCACGTCGAAGGTGACGTTCTACCGGCACCTGCGCGACGGTCAGTTCGTCCGGCGCTGATTTCCGGCGCTGATTCTCAGGCGGGACGCACCATCGACAGGTGCGGGATGCCGCCCTCGTCGTACTCCTCGCCGTAGACCTCGAAGCCGTGCTTGGCGTAGAGGCCGGTGATGTAGGTCTGGGCGTGCAGCACGATCGGCTCACCGGAGTGCAGCTCCACCGCCCGGGCGACCAGCTGGCCGGACAGGCCACGGCCGCGGAAGCGCGGGTCGGTCGCCACCCTTCCGAGCACCCGGCGCACCACGGCGGTGCCGGGGACGTCCCACAGGGCGGGCACGGCGAGGGTACGCAGGTAGGACACGACCTCGCGGCCGTTGCTGATGAAGATGTGCAGGGTGCCGTCGTCCAGGTCACGCCAGTCGAGCTCCTCGTCCTCGACCTTCTGCTCGCGCAGGAAGACCTCGGAGCGCAGGCGGGCGATCGCGTAGACCTCGGTGGTGTCCAGGTCGGCCCACCTTTTGACGGTGATGTCGGACAGCGCGGTTGTTGCCATACCCACACTGTATCCGAGGAACGCGGCGCACCGTCCGGCACAGGTCCAGCTCTGTGCCGGCACAGTTGCGCTCAGTCCCCCGGCGCGCCCTCGGGGCCCTCGCCCCACACCTCCGGCGGGAAGCGCGGGTCGTCCACGGTGGGGCGCAGCACGGACATCGCCGACTCCCGGGACATGCCGCAGATCTGCAGGGAGTCCACGATGATCGAGCGGCACTGGGCGAGCACCACCGTGCCGGACAGGCTCGATCCGTCGGCGACGCTCAGGTCGGCGCGTCCGGCCAGCACCTGCAGGCGGCGGGTGATCTCGGGGATCTCGACCATCTCCTGGCGGGTGCCGCGGGTGCCGCCGGAGGCGTAGACGGTGCCGAGGTGGCCGAGGGCGTCGGAGAGGTCGCGGAGCAGGCGTGCCATCTCCGGGTCCGGCACCACGCCGTCGCCGACCATGATCTCGGCACGTCGGGCGAGCACGCGCGAGTTGCGCATCACGTTGTCGACCGGGGTGAGGATGCGGTTCATCGAGCGGGTGTATCTTCGCGCCGACCAGTACAACGGCGAGATGTTGACCACCTCGTCGCCGCCGCCGACGGAGGTCATCAGCTCGTTGACCCCGGCCTGGGTGCTGCGGGCGGTGACCAGGGCCTCCTCGATGAGGTCCACGTCGCGTTCCTCGATGCCCTGGGCCACGTCGTCGAGCACCAGGGCGGCCTTGCTGATCAGGTGGGCGACCTCGCGGCGGGCCGTGCGTAGCGGGCTGTTGGGGATCACGGCGACGACGACCAGGCCCACGAGCCCGCCGATCAGGGCGTCGACCATGCGCTCCCAGCCGGCCTGGTCGCCCGGCGGGATGAGCGTGGCGACCAGCACCGCGGAGCTGGCGGCCTGGTTCGCCACGAGCACGCCCTTGTCCACGAAGACGGCGAGCAGCATGGCCACGAAGACGGCCACGGTGATCTGCCAGGCACCCTCCCCGATCTGGGATATCACCAGGTCACCGATGCCGATGCCGACGGACACGCCGAGCACGATCTCCAGGCCGCGGCGGGCGCGTTTGCCTCCGTAGGCGCCGAGGCTGATGACCGCGGCGATGGGGGCGAAGAAGGGTTGTTCGTGGCCGATGATGTTGTGGGCGATGAAGAAGGCCAGCCCGGCGGAGACGGCGCACTGCAGGGCGAAGACGGAGCTGCCGCGCATGCGGTTGACGCGTTCGACGACGGCGAAGCGGCGCAGCGACTCCGCCGCGGCCTTCACCCCGGCGCGCGCCCGGGCCCGGGGGCGTTCGCGTGCCCGCCTCTCACGTTGCTTCCGGCTGTCCGTCATGGGGTCCATTGTGGCACGCGTCGCTGGCGGTTCACCCCCACGTGATGTACACATGTACATGTACATCTGTACATCAACAGGAAGGCCCCGAACCGTGCCCACACCAGGCAAACGCGACCCCGCCGGACGCCGCGCGGCGATCCTCGACGCCGCCGCCGAACTCATCTGCGACGCCGGGGCGTCCTGCCTGACCCACCGCGCCGTCGCCGCCCGCGCGCACGTCGCCGTGGGCTCCACCACCCAGTACTTCGCCTCCATCGACGACCTGCGCGACGAGGCGCTGCAGGCCCTCGCCGACGAGAACGACGAGGCCCTGGCCGAGGTCGCCGGGATCCTCGAGACCCTCGACGACTCCGGAGCGGTGGAGGAGACCATCGCCCGCTGCGCCGGGATCCTGCACGACTTCCTCGCGGACCCCCGCCGGGTCCACGCCAGCCTCGCCATGACCAGCACCGCGATGACCGACCCCTCGCTGCGCACCCTCGCCCTGCAGTGGTCCGACCAGCTCACCGACCTTCTCGCAGGACGCTTCGGACGCCCGCGCGCCGCGGCCGCCGTCGCCTACGTCGACGGGCTGACCGTGCACGCCGCCCTGCACGACGGGGCAACCGACACCTCGTCCATCACCGCCGTACTCACCGCCCTGCTCGCCATGCCCGACACCCAGGAGCCCACCCCGTGACCGCACCGTCCTCCCCGCCGGCACCGTCCCACCCCTCGGACGGCATGTCGCGCACAGCCCGCTGGGCGGCCACCGCCGTGCTCACCGCCAGCCTGCTGGTGATCACCATGGACATGACCATCCTCAACATCGCCCTGCCGGAGATGGCCGCCGAACTGCAGCCGACCTCCACCCAGCAGCTGTGGATCGTGGACGTCTACTCCCTCGTCCTGGCCGGACTGCTGGTGTCCTGGTCGGCGGTGGCCGACCGCTGGGGACGCAAGAAGATGCTGATGCTCGGCTACAGCTTCTTCATCATCGCCTCCCTGCTCGTCGTCGTCGCCGACAGTGCCGGGCAGATCATCGCGATCCGCGCCTTCCTCGGCGTCGGCGGCGCGATGATCATGCCGCAGACCCTGTCGATGATCCGCGTGATCTTCACCGACCTCAAGGAACGCGCCACCGCCCTGAGCATCTGGGCCGCGGTCTCCGGCCTCGGTGCCGCCTTCGGCCCGCTGGTCGGTGGCGTCCTGCTCGAACACTTCAGCTGGCACGCCGCCTTCCTGGTCAACGTCCCGCTGATGGGCATCGCCATCGTGGCCGGTTACTTCCTGCTGCCCGAGTCCACCGTGGCCAACCCCGGACGCTGGGACGTCTTCGCGGCGGTGCAGTCCATGGTCGGCATGGTGCTGCTGGTGTGGTCGGTCAAGGAGTTCGGCAAGGAGGCGTCCTTCGCCGTGCCCGGCGCGCTGGCCGCCTTCGCCGCCGCGGTCGCGATCCTCGCTTGGTTCACCGTGCGCTGCCTGCGCAGCGACTCCCCGCTGCTGGAGCTGCGCCTGTTCCGCAACAGGGCCTTCACCGCCGGCATCATCGCCGCGCTGGGCTCCACCTTCGCGATGATCGCCGCCCTGCTGCTGCTCGCCCAGTGGATGCAGCTGGTCGACGGCGACTCACCGATCCAGACCGGCGTGAAACTCATCCCCGTCGCCGTGGCCGCGGCACTGTCGTCCATCGCCGCTCCCCCGCTGAGCCGACGCCTCGGCTCACGCGCCGTGCTCGCCGGCGGACTGGTCCTCGCCGGGGTCGGGCTGCTCTACGTCGGCGTGGCCCCCGGCGAGGTCACCTACGCCACGATCCTGGTGGCGATGCTCTTCGTCGGTGCCGGGGTCGGGTCACTGGCCATCGCCTCGGCGATGATCATGGGTGGCTCACCGGAGGAGAAGTCGGGCAACGCCGGGGCGCTGGAGGAGGCGTCCTACGAGCTGGGCGCGGTCCTGGGCATCACGGTGCTCGGCAGCGTCTCGGCGCTGGTGTTCCGCGACCACCTGACCTCCCTGGCCGCCGGGCTCGGCCTGCCGTCCGCCCTGGTCGACCCGGCCGGGGAGTCGCTGGGCGCGGCGATGCACATCGCCGAGGAGGCGCAGTTGCCCTCACTGGCCACGAGTGCGGCCGAAGCCTTCACCGACTCCCTGCAGGTCGCCGGACTCATCGGCGGGGTGATCATGGTCGTGGTCGGTACCGCGGTCTTCCTGGTCACCCCGAAGGGCACGCAGGAGGCGCACTGACGCCACGCGCGGATCAGGCGGCGAGGGCCGCGACCCGCTGGTGCGATACCCCCAGGATGATCCCGATGTCGCGCAGCGAGTAGCCGTCCTGCCTCAGCCGGGAGACGACGGCCCGGTTCGCCCGCGCCGCATGCTCGTTGGCTTCATCCGCCTGCTGTCGCAGCGAGTCCGCGCGAGCCTTCAGTTCGCTTACCTCACCGGGCAGAATGGGCTCGACGACGATGTCGACCTCCGAGGGGGCCAACCCTGACAGGTAGGAAATGGCCTCGCGCATCTCATCGGCGGCGTTCCCGAGCCGACGGGTCTGGGAGACCGCCCCGACCTCGGGGCACTCAAGCACCCACACCGGGCCCGTTCCGCGCTCCGCGGTCACCGTGAACGTGGTCATCGCCACCATCCCTTCCCGAGCTCCTTGATTACAGTAGTTCGTTTCAAACTATTGCCAACCCCCCATTGATAGTTAACGTCAACTCCTAGTTGACGCAACGGCGATATGCCGTTCCGGTTTAACTTCGGGGTTCTGTCGTCCCACCTTCGCACCGTGCGGCAATGAAGGTGACCCAAGCCCCCAGGGCCAGCATAAACAGTTTTCGCAGATCATGGAGTCCGCGGAAACTGCCAGCACCGCAACCCCGTGCCCGCGCCTGTCTACACTGGCGCGCATGGCCGCCGAGAAAACCTCACGCACCGGGCACCGGATCCGCAGCGACCTCTTCCGCGCCAACGTCAGCACCGCCCTCGCCCTGCTCACCGCGGCGGCAGGGGTCGGCATCGCCCTGCTGACCACCGGCACCGCGACGTCCGGCTGGACGATCGCCCCGCCGATCGTGTTCTTCCTGGTCTACTGGCTGTCCTTCACCGCCTACTACCTCTGGTGGACGCACCGCGTGTACGCACACGCCGACACGGCGGCCGTCCGCGACGTCGCCGCCCGGGACTCCCGCGCCCGGCGCAGCTGGACAGGAAAATTCTCCGGGCTCACCGGCCCGACGGACTGGACGGCGGCCGCGGCGACGATGGCGGTGGTCGTCACCGTGGCCATCGCCCTGTCCCCGGGTGCCCGGGAGGACCCGGTGGTCGTCCTGCTGGGCCTCGCCACGGTCGCCAGCTCGTGGGCGCTGATGGTCTACTCCTTCGCCCTGGACTACATGCAGGTCAGCGTCCTGCAGGAGCCGGACGAGCCGCCCCACGTGAAGTTCGACTTCCCCGAGGAACCCCGCTTCGCCGACTACCTGACCTTCTCGGTCATGGTCTCGACCATGGCCGTCGGCGCCCCGGCACGGGCCACGTCGCAGGCGATGTGGCGCAAGTTGCGCAGCCACGTCCTGCTGGCCTTCATCTTCAACACCGTGATCGTGGCGATGATGGTGTCGCTGCTCTTCGGCGGACTCACCGGAGGCTGACACCGCGCCGCGCCGCACCCGGTGGCAGAGTGGACACCATGACCACATCGCGTCCTGCATCGCGTCCTTCCCACCCGCCCTTCGACCAGGAACTCCTCCCCACCCTGGAGGTGATCCGCCAGATGACCCCGCCGCAGCTGGGTGTCGAGGACCTGCCCGCCATGCGCTCGCGGGACCGCACCGCACAGACCCTGGAGCACCTCCACGGACTGGGCCTGGTCACCCGCGAGATCACCGTGCCCGGCCACGACGGCGCCGAGCTCCCCGCCACGGTGGTCAGCCGGGCGGGACGCGGTGAGCGTGCGGCCGGTCCCGGGATCTACTTCCTCCACGGCGGTGGCATGGTCAGCGGACGGCGCCTGGACGCCGTGGAGTTCATGGCACCCTGGGTCCTGGAGCACGACGCCGTGCTGCTCACCCCCGACTACCGCCTCGCCCCCGAGCACCTGGCTCCGACCCCGGTCGAGGACGCCTACGCCGGGCTGGTGTGGATGCACGCCAACGCCGCGGAACTGGACGTGGACCCCGACCGCATCCTCGTCGGCGGTACCAGCGCCGGCGGCGGGCTCGCGGCCGGCACCGCCCTTCTCGCCCGTGACCGGCGGGGCCCGGACCTGCTCGGTCAGATCCTCATGAGCCCGATGCTCGACGACCGCGACTCCAGCACCTCGGCGTGTCAGATCGACGGGACGGGCGTCTGGGACCGCGGCGACAACAACTTCGGCTGGTCCTGCCTGCTCGGTGAGGCACGTGGGGGAGCCGACGTTCCCGCCCACTGTGCCCCGGCCCGGGCGGCGGAGCAGCCGGACGGTCTGGCCGGGCTGCCGCCGGCGTTCATCGACTGCGGGACCGCCGAGGTCTTCCGCGACGAGAACGTGGCCTACGCCTCCGCGCTGTGGGCCGCCGGTGTGCAGGCCGAACTGCACGTCTGGGCAGGCGCCTTCCACGGCTCGGCGATGATCGTGCCGGACGCCGCGGTCAGCCGGGACGCCCTGAAGGCACGCGACGCCTGGGTCGCCCGGCTCTTCGCCGCGCCGCGGTAGCAGGCCAGGACAGGTCAGGACGCTGCGAACGTCAGAACGTCACGTCCGCCCACACGCCACGGTGGTCGGTGCCGTCGACCTGCACGGTACCGCCGTCGGTACAGGTGGCGTCCCGCACGAGGATGTGGTCGATGCGCACCAGCGGGAACCGGTGGGGCCACGTCGGGGCGGTGAGCCCGCCACCGCAGTCCGTCAGCCCCGCGGTGTCGAGGAGGTCGCGGAACTCCGGGTGGGCGACGGTGGCGTTGAAGTCGCCCGCCAGCACCACCGGTGACTCCGAGCCGGCGAACTCCTCGCGCAGCGTCCCGAGGTCACGCGACCAGCCACCGATGAGGTCGCTGTACGCCGGCGGCCGGGTGTGCACGCCGACCACCTCGGTGCTCATCTGTCCGACGAGTTGCACGGACGGGGTCTGGTGGCCGGTCAGCCCCAGGTCGGCGGTGACGGTACCCGCCGACGTCGCGGCGTCCTGCCGGACGAGGACGGCAGTGCCGGACGCACCTCCGGTGTCGCGCACCGGCGCGGTGGCGACCAGCCCCGTGCCGCGTTCCACGGCGGCGACCTCGTCCGGCGCTGTCTCCGACAGGATCAGGACGTCCGGGTCCAGGCGGCGGGTCTGCGCCACGATCGAGGCGTCGTCCGCGCCGTTGAAATAGGTGTTCAGCGCCATCACACGCAGCGTATCCCCCGTGTCCCCCGTATTTCCCGACCCACCGGAACCTGCCTGCGTGGTCACCACGCCGACGGGCACCACCACGGCCACGGCGAGGGCCGCGGCGACCACCGGTGGCCAGGGCGAACGCCGACGCCACCCCAGCCAGCACACCACGAGCGTGCACAACACCGCGCCGGCCACGCCCACCATGAAGACCGCCTGCGCAGCCGGGACGAACCACGCCAGACGGTCGGGAAGCGCTGCGGTGATGCGCCACAACGGCGTCGACGCCCACGTCAGGCACCCGAGAAAGGCACAGACGAGGGCGACGACGGCAGCGACGGAGACGACGCGCAGGACGGGACGCAGCGGTGACTACTCCCCTGCGTTCCCGGCGGACATGGCGTCCGCGGCACCCGGGTCGCAGTCGTTGACGAGGTTGAGGCAGCGGATGTACTCGTCCTCCTCGCCGATCGCGCGGGCGGCGGTCGCGAGCATCATGATCGCGCGCAGCACGCCACGGTTCGGACCGTGCGACCACGGCACCGGGCCGGTGCCCCGCCAGCCGTTGGTGCGCAGGGCGTCCAACCCACGGTGGTAGCCGGTACGCGCGCAGGCGTAGGCGGTGACCCGCTCGGTGCCCGCACCCCCGTCGGCCCCCTGGGACAGGTGGTAGGCGGCCAACGCGGCCCACACGCCCGAGTCCTTCGGGTTCGCCACGGCGAGGGTCTCGAGCTCCTCGAGCGACTCCGAGCCGGTCACGGCGGTGGCGAGCTCGGCGGGCAGACGCACCTCCGGGTGCTCGGCACCGAAGAGGTCGCGTCCCTTACGGATCTGCTCCGCCATTACTTGGACACCGTGGTGCCGACGGAGTGCAGGTCGTTGCAGGCCTCGATGATGCGCTCGGTCATGGCGGCCTCGGCCTTCTTCATGAAGGAGCGGGGGTCGTAGACCTTCTTGTTGCCGACCTCGCCGTCGATCTTCAGCACGCCGTCGTAGTTGGAGAGCATGTGGCCGGCGATCGGGCGGGTGAAGGCGTACTGGGTGTCGGTGTCGACGTTCATCTTCACCACGCCGTAGCGCAGGGCCTCCTCGATCTTCTCCTTCTCGGAGCCGGAGCCGCCGTGGAAGACGAAGTCGAAGGGCTGTGCGTCCTCGGACAGGCCGAGCTTCTTCGCCGCGGTCTTCTGGCCCATGTCCAGGACCTCCGGACGCAGCTTCACGTTGCCGGGCTTGTACACGCCGTGCACGTTGCCGAAGGTGGCGGCCAGCAGGTAACGCTGCCCCTGGTCACCGGCGCCGATGGCGTCGACGGTCTTCTCGAAGTCCTCGGCGGTGGTGTACAGGTTGTCGCCGGCCTTGGCCTCGACACCGTCCTCCTCGCCGCCGACCACGCCGATCTCGATCTCCAGGATGATGTTCGCCGCGGCGCACTTGGGCAGCAGGTCCTTGGCGATCTCGAGGTTCTCGTCGATCGGCACGGCCGAGCCGTCCCACATGTGCGACTGGAACAGCGGGTTCTCGCCGGCCTCGACGCGCTTGCGGGAGATCTCCACCAGCGGGCGCACGTAGGTGTCGAGCTTCTCCTTCTGGCAGTGGTCGGTGTGCAGCGCGACGTTGATGCCGTAGTGCTTGGCGGCGTGGTGGGCGAAGTGCGCCAGGGCCTCGGCACCGGCGACCATGTTCTTCACGCCGAGCCCGGAACCGAACTCCGCGCCACCCGTGGAGAACTGGATGATGCCGTCCGACTCCGCGTCGGCGAAGCCCTTGAGGGCGGCGTTGATGGTCTCCGACGAGGTGCAGTTGATGGCCGGGTAGGCGAAGCCGCCCTCCTTGGCCTTGTCCAGCATGTCGCGGTAGACGGCGGGTGTTGCGATGGGCATGGGTGTTCCTCCGTGTGGGTTCGACGAGCGGGTCGGCGTTCTTCCCTCAAGTATGCCGTGCCCGGGCGAATCTGTCAGTTGCCCGGCCCCACCGGGCCGCGGCCCACACCGCCACCGCGGCGTCCGTCAGTAGCCGTCGTGGGTGACGGTGGCTGCCGCCTCCATGAGCATCCACCCCGAGAGCTGGACCGACAGGTCACGTTCCGGGATTTCCGCCGCCGCGGCGGACCCCGACAGGGCCGCCCCCATCAGTCCGCCCGCCTGCGGCAGCACCGCGTCCCCACCCCAGGATGCGGGGAACACCGGCAGCCCGTCGATCTCCAACCGGTAGCGCCACACCGACTCCGCCGAGCGCAGGACGATCCGGCGGGCGAGCCGCCGCGTCGCCGCGCTGGAGCGGTCGTCACCGGGCAGCGACGTGGCGACCAGGGCGAGGTAGCGCGCGAGGATCCCCTTGAACAGCCCGTTGTCGCCGCCGCGGGCCTTCCAGTCCAGCGACCAGTTCGGGGTGGTCATGTGCTGGGAGACGGCCTCGACCAGGCGGTGCACGCGGGTGAGCGCCTGGGTGCCGATCGGGTCGACGGCGTCCATGGCGATGCCTGCGGCGCGGCGTTGGGCGCGGGCGAGCTCCAGGTTCGCCCCGATCATCACGCCCTGGCAGTAGGCGTGGATCTCGGTGACGTTCTCCGGGCCGGAGAGCTTCATCTTGATGCCGTCCATCACCAGACCGTCGGTGTTGATCAGGTTGGCGTGGACCCAGTCGATGAGCTGCTCGGCGAGCTCGATGCGTCCGGTCCGGGCGGCGAGGATCGCGACGGGGCCGTTGGTGGGCACGTTGTAGAACGTCTCCCCCTCGCGCCACGGCATCACGCCGGTGAGGCTGTCGACGCCGTCGAGGATGTCGGCCTCCAGGGCGCTGCGGTAGCGGACCTTGCCGTAGCGCTCGAGGTTCTCCACACGCTCCAGCGCGAGGGCGAGCCACGCCTTGTCGTCGTAGTAGATGTTGCGGGTGAGCCGCCCGAAGTTGCGGATGCGCATGCCGCGGATGGTGCGGCGGATGAAGCTGAGGCGCAGCCGGGTGTTGCGGCGCTGCGCGGCGTCCACCTGGCAGTCGATGTAGTGGGCCTGCCACCAGTAGTGCCAGCGGTAGTACAGCTTGTCGCGCGTGGTCGGCGGCCAGGCGACGACGGCGAGGTTGGTTCGCGGCACGCCCCAGAGCCGCCCGCCGTGGCGCTCGGTGATGGCCTGCTCGGCGAGGTCGGCTCGGTGGTCCCAACGTTCCTGCATAACTCACATTGTGCCTGCACACCTTAGGGCTTCGCACGTATTGGTAGCCTGACCACATGAACAGTGCCGACGGTACGGACAGGTTGAGGCTCAGCGACAACGACCGGATCCACGCGATGAGCGTGCTGGGGGCGCACTTCGCCGACGGCCGGTTGGACGACTCCGAGTTCAACGAGCGTTCCGGCGCCGTGGCCGCCGCCCGTACCCTCGGGGAACTGCGTGGCCTGTTCGACGACCTGCCCGGTGGTCTGCCCTTCGACGCCGAGGGCACCGCTGTCGCGGTACCGGGGCAGGACGCGGCGCTGGATCCTGCCACCGAGACGGGTCTCGCCGCGCGCGACCCGGAGGCCGCGGAGGTGGAGAGCCTGCGTAAGCGGGGGAACCTGGTGCAGAGCATCGACGGGGCGATCCTGGGCGTGACCCTGGTGACCTTCCTGCTGCTGCAATTCGTGTTCGACGTCAGCAACGCGTGGATCGTGTGGCCGTCGTTGATCGTGACGCTGTCGGTGCCGCGCATGCTGCTGAAGTACTCCGACGAGGACGAGGAGCTCTTCGAGGAGATCAAGGAGGCCGACCAGGAGACGCGCAAGGACCGGCTGCGCCGCGCCGCGGAGCGGATGCAGGAGCTGGAGTCGCGAGATCGGGGCCGGGAGCGCGACGACAGGGACTGACGGGGACTGACGGGGACTGACGGGGGCGGACACGCCACCCCAACAGCAGTGTCAGACAAATCCTTGAAGGATATAAGCGTTTATGTAAGTATATCTTT